>NZ_BAACAP010000136.1:0-32293 GCF_045865695.1 Scytonema hankhaensis NUACC26 | reverse complement strand
GGATAATGCTACCATACTGATAAAAGATGGGCAACGAATTCGCGTGCATGGAACAGAAGGGTACGTAGAAATCCTACAAAATAGGTGATAAATCTAAGACAAAACCGGGCAAAACATCCTCACCAGATAGTGTTGTCGGCGATTGGACAACTTCTACTTTTTGATTGGGGCGATAAATTTCTACTACTTTTCGCTTTGGGTCGATTAACCAACCCAGTCTTGCACCGTTATCAATATATTCTTGCATTTTGGCTTGCAGTTTTTCCAACGAGTCGCTTGGAGATCGCAATTCCACAACAAAATCGGGACACAGAGGCAAAAACTTTTCCCTTTCCTCTGGAGTCAAAGCCTCCCAACGTTCTATCCTAATCCAAGACGCATCGGGAGAGCGATCCGCACCGTTGGGCAATTTAAAACCTCCAGAAGAATCAAAAGATTTGCCTAAATCGCTCTGACGGTTCCAACCTCGAAGTTGATAGGTTAAATCGGCATTACGATCGCTTGTATCTCCTCCTGTTGGTGGCATAATAATTAGTTCTCCATTAGCAGTGCGCTCAAATCGCAAGTCTCGATTGTTTTGACACAGTTGAAAAAACTGCTCGTCAGTTAAATTAATTTGCAACTCTAGGGTTGGCGGTAAACTAAGAATTGCCATGTTTTTTAAGAATATTAATTTACTAGTAGCTTCTAGTTTAACAAGGTATTTATCGGGGAAAGGCTACCTGATATCTTGCACCATCAGCTCCCAAGCGAAAATCATAAGCTAAAAAGCTTATTATTTCGTAGGGTGGGCAATGCCCACCAAAAGTGTTGTTGGTGGGCATTGCCCACCCTACTTACCAATGACTAATGACGATCCTCACTAATTAACTGTAATTAGTACTCATAAACTCCAACCAAGGGCTTCGGCAACTTGTCCTGCTAATTCTAGAGGATGAAAAGGTTTAGCGATCGCGGTCTTGATACCCATTTGAGCATAGCGACGGCGATCGGATGCCTGTATTTTTGCCGTTAGCAGTATTACAGGAATGGCTTTTGTTGCAGGATTTTCTTGTAGCTTTTCAAAAGTTGTTGGACCATCCATGTCAGGCATCATGACATCTAGCAAGATAACATCTGGTTGAAAATCCTCAGCTTTGCTAATACCTTCCTTCCCAGAACCTGCCGTTACAACTTCCCAACCTGCTACTGTTTCCAAACAAATTTTGGTAACTTCTTGAATATATTCTTCGTTATCAACCACCAAAATTCGCTTTGTTGCCATTGTTTTCACCCTTTATTTACTATCTAATTCATAATTCATAATTCATACTTCACAGAAGTCATTCGCTGAAGTAAATCCATTACCCTCTGCTCAAATTCTAATGCTGTCACCTGCCCTTTTTCCAAAATTTCAGTATGCCCTAAATTGAGACGTTGTTTCTCGGAATCATCAAGTTCTTTTGCAGAATATACCATTAAAGGGACTTTATAGAGACGACTGTGTTGTTTTAACCACTCTACAACTGTAAACCCGTCACCCTCAGGCAGAACGAGATCGAGAACTAACAAGTCAGGATTAATTTCTTGGCTGAGACGAATTGCCTCTTTCCCAGTTTTTGCAAGAAAGGTGTCAATATTATGCTGCTCCAACAAAGTCATGAGCACCTCTGCCAAGTTGCTATCATCTTCGACGAGTAAAACGCACACTCGTCTCGAAGTCTTCATCAGTGCTTGCTTGAGAGAATCAAAAAGCGATTTTTTCTCCAATGGTTTGCTCACCCAGTTAACAAAATCAGTGCTAGGTTTCTGTTTCTTAGTAGGCGTACAAACACTGCAAATTACGATGGGAATGTTTTGAGTTTCGGGTTTTTCCTTTAAGGCTGCGATCGTTTCCCAACCATTCATCCCAGGCATCAGTAAATCTAGTAAAATAACATCAGGATGTTCTGCAGATGCAACTGCGATCGCCTCTTCTCCAGAACCTACAGTAATGACACGGTACCGCCCATTTTCCAAAAGACTCTGGATTTGGTTGCGAATTTCTAGTTCATCATCGCATACAAGCACCAAAGGTATATGAGGAGATGGAGATGGGGACACAGGAGAACTTGTAGACAAGGGAAGAGTAAAATAGAAATAACTACCCTCACCCAAGGTACTTTCCACCCAAATACGCCCGCCATGCTGCTGCACTATACTGCGACAAATTGCCAAACCCAAACCAGTGCCTTCATGATTGCGGGAATCAGAAGAATCGACTTGCTGGAAACGCTCAAAAATACTTTCAAGTTTATCCGATGGAATACCTCGTCCTGTATCCCGAACTGTAAATAAAACTTGGGGAGATGAGGGTGATAAAATTTCTCCATTGCTCGATTCCCGATGCCCATTCCCCATTTCCCGATCCTCGTTGCCCATTTCCGCACTCAACCAAACTGTAGAACCAGGAGTGGAAAATTTAATGGCATTACTGAGCAAATTAGTTAAAGTTTGAACAATTCGATCTACATCTGCCCATACATTCAGATCTATACTAGAAACTGACAGCGACACTTCAGCTTTGTCTGCAAGGGGCTGTATAACATTGACTGCTTCTTCCAAAAGTTCAGCAATGTTACAAGTTTGTTTTTCCATTTTGACTTTACCGGATTCAATGCGCTCAATATCCAGAACGTCATTGATTAACCTTACTAAACGTTCGGTACTATCAACGGCAATTTGTAGCAAGCGTTTGCCTTGTTCTGAGTCAGGCTTAATCAAATTGCTTGCTAGCATTCCTAAAGAACCATGAATGGAAGTTAGGGGCGTGCGGAGTTCGTGACTGACTACAGAAACAAACTCATCTTTCATCTTTTCTACTTGCTTGCGATCGCTAACATCCTGCAAGTAAACCGTATAGATTGTCTCATCTTTCAGCATTAACTTAGAGATAGAAGCCTCAGCAGGAAACTCCGAACCATCTTTGCGACGCCCGTAAATTTCGCGACGTTCTCCCATTCGGCGAGACACTTTCGCCGACTTGCCAAAATCAGAAACATACTGAGAGTGTACGTGAGTATAGCGGGTTGGCAACAGTAAATCTAAAGTTTGCCCCAAGACTTCCTCAGCAGAATAACCAAAAATTTTCTCAGCGCCCTGGTTAAATAAAGTCATGCGTTGATTGCCATCAATACAAATAATGGCATCATCTGCAATGGAAACAATCCCTGAAAATCGAGTTTGAGAGTTTCGCAATTCTTCCTGCGTCCGTTGACGTTCGTTGAGTTCTGACTGAAGTTGTTCGTTGGCTCGCATCAGTTCAGCAGTGCGTTCTGCTACTCTCAATTCCAATTCATCCCTAGCTTTGCGTAAAACTTCTTCTGTATTTTGCCTTTCAATTGCTGCAGACAAAACATTAGCTATAGATTGTACAAAATGAATATCATCTTGAGTAAAAGTTTGTTTTTTGCTAGCGTATGCCCCTATTACACCATAAAAACCATTGCGTTTAGTTATTGGCACGCTCACACCACTAATAATTCCATGCTCTTGTAGTAAAAAAGAACCACTAAAGCGAGTTTCTGTCCGTAAATCTTCAACAATTACTGGTTGTTGAACCTGTAAAGTATAACCAGCACCAGAATTTTCTAAAGTAATAATTTCCTGTCTTATAATTTCTTGATTCCAACCTACTCCCGCACGCAAAACCATTACATTTTCTTCTAAAATAAGTTCTAATATTTTGCAGTATTCAACTTCCAAATTGTCCACAACTAAAGCCACTGCTTCTTTCATCAAGATAGAAAGGTCTGTTCCAGAAAGAGCCGATTGACCTAACTGAGCAACGGTTGCTTGTTGTTGAATGCGAGTTTGCAAGCTCTTTTGAAACATTTCATTCTTAATAACAGTAGCTTTGTTAGCTTGGGTATCGGCAATCCTTTGCCGCAATTTTCGTTTTTCCAACCGATTAATAATCCGAGTCACGAGTTCCGGTCCAACAATCGGCTTGCTAACAAAATCATCTGCACCTACAGAAAAGACTTGATTAACAATATTTGCATCATTATGAACTGTTAAAAATAGTATTGGTAACTCACTCCAGTGGGGAGCGTTGCGTACAACTTGACAAATTTCAATACCATTTATTTCTGGCATTTCTACATCTAGTATGAGTAAATCTGGTTTGACCTCTTCTAAAGTTTTCCAAAAGCGCTGAGGGTCATCCAAATAAGTCACTTTAATTCCCCAAGGGTTGAGCAAGTTTTGTAACACTGCTCCTATCTTGGGGTCGTCATCAACAGCTAAAATATGTGCTTCTACACGGGAAGCATCTTGCAAAACTTGTTTGACTGCTTCTAAAATTTGTGCGATCGCCATGGGCTTCTGTAAAAAGAAGTGTCCTCCACTCCGAGCCACTTGCAATCGATTTTTAAAATCACTTTTTTCCGTGAAAACGATAGCTGGTACTGGTGGTTTGCGTTGACTTAATTCTGCTAATAAACCAAAGCTATCTTCACGATCTGTAAGAACATCAAGGTCAATCAGCACGACGTTGGGATCTTCCCGATAAAGCAAACCTCTTGCTGCTTCTATATTCGTAGCAATTTTTACTCTGACATCCCAATTACCAGCTTCTTGTTCGATTTGTTCGGCTAATTTTCCGTGTTGTACGTTTTGTTGGTCAGCATTACTAGCAATGACAAGCAGCAAAGGATGTTCATCTACTTGCGGTTGTGATGATGAAGTCAAAGTTTCATGAGGATTTTGCTCTATTTCCTGACGCAATTGCCTAACCAAACTGGAAAACTCTGCTTTTTCTGCTACAGTTAATGCTTTATTTGCTTTCAGAAGATGCTCAATTTTTCTGGCGATTTGGGAACCCAGAGAAAAGCCAAAAGTCCCCAACGAACCAGCAAGTGTATGAGCTTCTTTTTGAGCCTCTTTCCGAAGTTTTGGATTCAAAGTTTTTTGGGAAATAGCTGCAGCGTGCTCTAACACAGCAACTTGTTCGTCAACCCGTCCTTTAAATCTATTCCAAACAGCAGCAATACCTTGTAAAATTTGCTTTTGAGTTGGTTGCTCTTTAGACAAAGAAGGTAATACGAAATCTTCTCCCCTACTTACGTGCTCCTCATCTTCTCCTTGTTTCACTTCTGCCTGTGGTTTGAGACGATAACCGATACCATAAACTGTTTCTATCAAATCCCCTGGTGCGCCTGCACTCTTGAGTTTCTGTCGCAAACCTTTAATATGAGTGCGGACAGCTTCCTCTCCCGGAGTATCTTCATAAGACCAAAGATGTTCCAAAATCATGCCACAGCTAAATACGCGGCGGTTGTTACGCATGAAAAGCTCTAAGAGTCCATACTCCTTAGGAGTTAATGAAAGCTGCTCTTCACCATAAGTAACTTCACAGCTTATGGGGTCGAGACGCAAATGACCGCTTGCTAATACGGGCTGTGATGCTACACTCCCTCGACGCAAAAGCGCCCGTATCCTAGCAACTAATTCTTCTTCATCAAAGGGTTTAACAAGGTAATCATCAGCGCCTGCATCTAACCCAATAGCTTTCTCATGACTGCTATCGCATCCAGTTAACAATAAAATCGGCATTCGCAAACCTTTAGACCGTATTTGACGGCAAAGGTTGATACCATCTATTTTAGGTAAAATAACATCTAAAATTATCAAATCATAATCGAAAGTCTCAATCAAATCCCAAGCTACTTGTCCATCAGAAGCAACCTCAACCACATAATTCTGATTCGTTATAACTGCAGCTAGAGCATGGGAAACAAGCTGGTCATCCTCTACTACTAAAATTTTCATTGGTAAACAAAAAACTTGAATATAGTATCTGCTCAGTAGTGGGTAATTTCCGCAATTTAAATTGAGTCGGGGGATTATATCTACGGCTATTTATAAAGTGTAACATAACACATGAGTTGGCTTGTGGTGTTCGCAAAGCTTAAAGATTTTTCTTGGGGTTTTCCAAGAACTAAATTCTCCCCTCAATTGTGGAACGGGCGTCCTCGCCCGTTCTCTAGATTCGACGGGCGTCCTCGCCCCGCAGTCGCCTCAACGGGGGGCTTTGGGGTCTCCTCTGGGGTTGGGGGGAAACCCCCGCACGGCGCTGCTCTCCGTCCCACAAGACAAAGTGAAAGATTTTTTGTTCTTGCCTTTTGGGGGGCATTCGTGACATAATTTTTTAAATACGGTAAAACGATAGATTTAGTGTTTAATAACTGCTGAGGCTGCAAGCTCCCCGACTTCTTAAAGAAGTCAGGGAGCTGAGGAAGCTTAGCCATCAAAAGTTATGAAATCCAGATGACAGGCTTGATAAGGATTCACAATGCCAAAAGACGCTCGAGAACTTGAAGTTACAACAGATTCTCCAGAAACGATCGCAGCTATTAACCGTTTTATCGAACAAGCCCTTGGCTATGGTAAGGATGCAGAAGCTTGTGTTTTAGAGGGAATTGCCGCAGATCCCACTTGTGCCACGATCCATGCATACGCGGCTGCTCATTACCTCTCTCAGGAAAACGCTACGGCAACTCAGCAAGCGATCTCTCACTTACAGATAGCACAACAGCACGTAGCAAAATCGACAAAGCGAGAACAGTTATATATACAAGCTATTACAGCTTGGGCATCGCGAGCAATTGATAGAGCGATCGCATTACATAAAGAAATTGCCCAAGAGTTTCCTTGCGATTTGCTTTCGGTTCAGCAGGGACAGTACCACTACTTCTATTTGGGAGACAAAGAGAGGCTGCTCAACATTGCTCAAAAAGTTTTGTCAGCAAATCGAGACAATCATTATCTGTACGGTATGGTGGCGTTTGGTTTAGAACAATGCCATCGACTTGCAGAAGCTGAAGCTTTTGGTCGTCTAGCAATTACAATCAATCGTCACGATCCTTGGGCGCATCACGCCATAGCCCATGTAATGGAAACTCAAGGACGAGTGAACCAGGGGATTGCTTGGATGGAAAGCCATGCAGATACTTGGGAAAACTGCAACTCCATGCTATACACCCACAATTGGTGGCACGTAGCGCTTTACTACCTTGAAACAGGCGACATAGAAAAAGTCTTTTCACTGTACGATACTCATGTTTGGGGTCGCGCTCAGAAAAACTCTCCCAAAGATCAAGTAGGAGCGATCGCAACCCTGTTAAGGTTGGAGTTGCGTGGAGTCGATGTTGGAGAGCGTTGGCAAGAGTTAAGCCTTTATCTTTACCCTCGTATTTCGGAGCATGCGTTACCCTTTCAAGACTTGCATTATGTCTACGCACTGACAAAAGCAGGGCGTAGAGAATGGTTAAACCAAATGTTGGAAAGTATGGAAAACCACGCTATGACTGTCAATCCATACTTACGTCAAAACTGGTTTGAGATTGCGATTCCGGCTGCTAGAGGTTTGGTGGCTCATGCTATCGGTCATTGGTCAACTGCGATCGCGCAACTCAAACCCGTTTTACCACAACTCTATAAACTTGGTGGTAGTCACGCTCAACGAGTCTTGTTTGAACAAGTTTATAGAAATTCTCTTTTCCGAGATGAAAAGCCTTCTACAAGGACTTCATATTCCTTCAATCCACAACAGCAAAACGCCGAACTCCTACTTCTTCCATAACAGATCAATACTACTCGGTTAAAAATTTTTCGTAATAATTTTGCGGATGTAGAGACGCGATTAATCGCGTCTCTACAAGGTTTCAATGTCAATCGATTTTTCTTATCCGAGTTATAGCGCTCGCGGAACAATGAGTTTTTTTGGTCAATAGCATTTGTTTCGTCCATTTCAGACGCCAAATGGGAAATATGCTCAGTAGCAACAATACCTGGCCAAATTGAGACAGAAGGGATGTTATGCGGCTTGAGCTCAACAGCCATATCAGCAGCTCATCGATCGCTTCGGCGCAAGCTATACCCATGTTCAAGACTACAACGTACCTGAAACTCCAATAAAATTTATTCGATGAATAAGCTTGGCTCTACGTGAAAAAAGGTACCAAGTTTTTGAGCATGTTCTGGAGTGATATTTTGTCTACCTTCTAAAATATCATCAACCGAAGTTACTGACCCAAAAAATGCCTGCAAATCGTCTTTATTTTTGTTCGATTGTTCAAAAAGGAATGATAATAAAGATTGAGGATTACTTGGCGTTACATCAAAATGATAATTTTCTTGTTCAAATTTTTCAATTAATATAATTAGTAATTGATAAAATTCATTTTCTTCAGGAGTTCGTTCGCGGTACATTAAATTTTCCACAACAGCTAAAGCTTGTTCATTTTCCGTTTCAGTTTTAATAACTTTAGGAAGATAAGTTGTTAATAACTCCTTATATTTTTCCTGATTAAAAGTGAGAGTCATTTTTCCAGTAATCCTTATTATATTCTGCGTGTGTGAGGATATATTTAACGTAAATTAATTGCTCTTCATAATCTATACTGACAATCAATCGGTATTTGTTCCCTTTAATATTAAAGACTGTAAAATTACCAACTGCTTCAGCTTTATAAAAAATCTCCTGTACTTCAACTAAGTTTGACTATTTAGCTTTACTAGCAACTTTATACCAGTAAATAAGAGCTTCCCGACTATCTGCATGAATTTCAGCATACTCTCTTAAGGCTTTAAAACTGATGACGTGCATCTTCTCTAATTAAAGATTATATGTTAAGTTATGCTCTGTTGGGTGACACGGAGCGTAACCAACCTACATTTTCCTACATTGTCCGGCTCTATTATTTTTTAACTCATATTTTACACGCTCTTAACCACGCTTTGGCTCGTTTGAGGGAAGGCTGTTTTGGTCAATCAATCTTCCGTAAATCATTCAACTGTACGCTCCATAGGAGCATTACCAAAACTAAACGCAACATCATAACCGATTCGCATAGTAAATAATCTGGCGTAATGGTTCTTCTGCTTTAAACTTAATGCTGATTCTACACCAGTTTTATCAATTCCATATTCGCCAGTTTCAGCATCAATCACAATCATCTTGCCAATATTATCGCTATGCTCGACCTGTTGACGAATCCCATCTTCGTAAAACTGTTTGGCTCTTTGGGCAACTTCCTCTACAGTCCAAAAAATAGCCTGCATAATTACACCTGCTTTTACCTATTATTTTCCATATTCTCATTATAGATGCGTGCAATCGAGTTGGGAACAGAAGCGCGATCGTACTTCTTCTTAGTATCGATCTATGCTTAATACACAAGTTGGCAGCCACGCTCAAAGAGTCTTATTTGAACGGGTTGATAGAAACTCTTTGTCACGAGATGAAAAGCTTTCTGCAAGCCCTTCATATTCCTTCAATTCCACAACAGTAAAACGCCGAACTCCCACTTCTTCCATAACAGATTGCAGTTCTGTATCTGGCTGAAGTAAAGCAAATTGAAGTTGCTCAATCGAAGCTGTACCAAGACGTTGAGCAACTACTAGAGGTGGCATGGGAGATGGCCCAAGCACCTCTACCACCCTCAATTGATGGGATAATTCTGGAAATTGCTGAAGTTCTCGCTCTAACACAACACTATCAATAGCCGCACAATCCACTCGCCCATTGACTACCCATTCAATGGAACGTTGGTGAGAACCAGATTGTATTGCTTGACTGAAAAAGTTTTTGGAATGCCCGGTTTGAATTAAGCGATCGCACAACAAATTATAGCCACTATTAGACCCTAAATCGTTATAGCAAAAACTTTTAAAAGCTAAATCTTCAAACCTCGTCAAACCACTAGCAGCATTGACAATAACATCTGAAAAATAAATTGGTTGGTTTTGATATCGCGTTGCTTTCATAACAGGAGCAACCAACACCTGCAACTGCGAGGGTACATGCCGGCAATACCGAATGAGAGGTAATCCACAGATAAAGAGCAAGTCTACTTGGTTTTCAATGAGCAGGGGATCTTGTAGAGGATCGCATTCACCTTGGTGCAACTGAGTTGCAACACCTAAAATGCGACCCGCATAAGCCACAACTGCTTGATAAAAATCGAACGAGTTAGGAGCTAAATATGAGATAGCCCGTAACTTTTTTAAATCCGCTACTTGCGACTGACAATCTTCCACTCGTTGTCTCCAATTTCTTGATGCGCTACAAATTGCAGCAAGCTGCGACAAGACCAATAAACTTGCAAGAAAACCATGCTTATCGAGGCAAGCAAGGCAATTATCAAAACCGTCCCGTATGCTTTGATATGCCACCAAAAACGCATAATCAGCGCTGTACTTAGACGTGTTAATGTCATTTTTACGACTCCTCTACCCTTAAACTGGTTTCTTCTTTTTTAAAATACGGTTAGACGATAGAATTAGTGTTATTCAAAGTATTGCACGGTCTATCAAAAAAAGCAAAGATGGAATGACTTCTTACCTACCACTCCAATGAATAAATCTTTTCTCAAATAGCAAGAACAGTGCGTTTAGGGCATACCCCAGAATGCCAGTAATCAAAATAGAAGCATACATATCCTTGACATTCAGGACTTGTTGAGCATCAATGATACGCTTACCCAGTCCCGTTTCGGTACCAATAAACATTTCTGCCACAATTACAATTACGAGGGCGAGACTGATTCCGGTGCGTAATCCAATAAACGTCTGAGGCAGACTTTCCCAAAACAAGACATCTTTAAAAATCTTAAATTGATTAGCGCCCATCACCTTTGCAGCTAAAATCCTATTCTTTGTAGCATGGATAACGCCATAGGCGCTATTGAACACGATAATCAGTAGAGCACTAAACGCTGCGATCGCAACTTTATTAAATTCACCAATTCCGAAAAAAAGGATGAACATCGGAATCAAAGCACTCGCAGGCGTAGAGCGAAAAAAGTCAATCAAAAACTCAAAGCTGCGATAGATATGTTCTGAACTTCCCAACACTACTCCTAAAGGAACACCTATGATAGCCGCAATAAGAAATGCTTGGAAGGTTCGCATCACAGTAGCGATGAAATCTTGCATCAGAGTGCCACTAAACGTTGCCTTAAATAGTTCACTCAAAGTATCAATCGGAGTGGGTAGCAAAACCGGATTAATCCATCCCGACTTAGCCACTAACCACCACAGCACAAACAGCAACAAAACACCAATCAGAGGCAGCAATTTGTTACCAATATTCTTAAACTTCATACACATCATTTCCGCATTTCTTCACGAAACACGTCTAGACAATGGCTTCTAACACGAATAAACTCTAGCTCGGATAGAATTTCTGGCGATCGCGGGCGTGGAGCTTTATAATGAACCATCTCAACCAAAGAGGTAGGGCGCTTACTTAATAGCAGAATCATATCTGCCAGATAGACTGCTTCTTCCAGATTATGAACCACCATAACCATTGTGAGTGAGGATTCCATAAAAATTTCCTGTAACTTTTCCCGAACGTAGAGAGTTGTTTCAAAGTCCAGTGCAGAGAACGGTTCATCGAGAAACAAAACCTCTGGTTCAGCGACTAGTGCCCGTAAAATTGAGATGAGTTGTTGTTGTCCACCAGAAAAACTGTAGGGATAGCGTTTCAAATCTAATTTAATATCAAAAGCGCTAATTAACTTTTCGACTCGCTGTTTACTCTCCCGTTCCGATATCCCTTTTACTTTGAGAGGATAAGCAATATTATCCAATGCACTTAACCAGGGAAATAGTGAATCTCGATAATTCTGAAATACATAACCAATTCGCGCTCGACGAATCGGTTTATCATTAATTAATATCTGCCCTTTGTCAAATGGTACTAATCCACTCATCATATTAATTAAAGTAGATTTGCCACATCCGTTGGGACCAAAGATAGAAATGAAATATCCCTTTAATAAATCTAAATTAAAATTTTCATACAGAACTTGACCTGCAAAAGACTTACACAAACCTTTGATACTAATAATTGCCTCTGTATCAATAGGATTCACCTTTGGGTTGAATTCAAGCATATCATTAGGTATCCTTATAGATTAAAGAAGTTACGTCTACTTTTTTAGAAAAGACTTGTTTTTCATACATATAATCGAAAAAGTTTTGGAAGTATTTCAGGTCTGAATCTGTAAATTCATCATACATTTTATAGGCTGGTATGGGAACAGCTTTAGCTAATTCTCCCTCAATGGGAGTGTAACCAGCCAAATATTTGCGTGCTTCATTTGGATTGTCACGAATGTTTTGAATAGCGCGGCGATAAACTTGTATATATTTCTTCGTGGCTTCAGGATTTTCTTGAATGAATTGAGTACTCAAGGTCGATGAACCCCCAAACCAAGGAACACCAGAGTTTCCTAGAATGTATTTAGCAATAACCCCTGTTTCGAGTATCCTTGTAACTCCTTTAAGTTGACCAATCGTTCCAGTAGGCTCTAAGGTAAACGCAGCATCAATTTGACCTGAAGCGATCGCTGGAATGTGTTGCTTTGTTTCCAGTTGAATAACTTGAGAATTGTCAATACCAATTTTTTCTAAAATTCCTTTGGCTAACGCTTGATTTTGAGGACCGGGACCTGTACCAAATTTTTTTCCTTTTAAGTCGTCAATTGTTTTAATAGGACTATCCTTAGCCACAATAATCTCATCCACTACGTTCTGAATATTACTGGGGTTGGATGCAATGATTTTAAATAAACCAGGTTGTAAAATTTCCCCCAGAGCTAGATTACTCGAGCCAATAGCCGCTGAACCTTGAACCCGTCCAGCAATTAGCCCTTCAACAACTTGTTGTGCTCCAGGGAATTTGTTAGCGTCTACATTTAATCCAGCTTGTTTAAAATATCCTTTTTCCAGAGCTAAATAGAACGATAAACTCGCTGATACAGGCCAGTAACCAACAATAACTTTGGGAGCAATTTCTGTTTTTTCTGTTGAAGATGGTGACTTTGTAACTAGTTGGTTTGACGTTTTTTGATTGCATCCATGAATTGCAGATGCAAGAACTGTACCTGCACCCATTTGAAGAACAATACGTCTACGAATTTTCATAATCAGACAACAGGATACGGTATTTCAGGGATTTGGTATCTATTAACTTATGATAACCTGCTCATTGTATAATCTACCTGGACAGGAATACATACGCCACTGAATACCTTAATGGCAGATCGCGTCTCAATTAAGATGGTCTGAGGTGTCATCACTACCATAAGATTTATGACTTTGTTGGATTATTGTGGTATGATTGTAAATATTAACTCAAACAAGGATAAATTTAAAATCAATTAATATTAGAAAAAACTACTATCAAGCTTCTAGACTTAAAAACATAGGAGCAAGAGATGCCTGCTAAAGATATTTATCATGAAACCGTTAAAACAGCGCTAGAAAAAGATGGATGGAAAATCACCAATGAACAGTTAAAGCTAACCGTTGGAAACCGTTCACTATTTGTGGATTTAGGAGCAGAAAAGCTGTTTACAGCAGAAAAAGAAGGACGCAAAATAGCAGTTGAAATTAAGAGTTTTTTAAGTCCCTCTCTGATTCATGATTTAGAAGAAGCTTTAGGTCAATACATTCTTTACTCTTCTATTTTGGACGAGATAGAACCGCAACGTTTCCTATTTCTAGCAGTTCCTATAGTTATATTTCGTGATTTCTTTTCCGAACCAATTTGTCAGTTGTTATTGAAGAAAACATTAGTTAGATTAATAGTATTTGACCCTCAAAAAAAGGAGGTTTCCGAGTGGATACATTAAAAAAATATCGAGAAAGTATTTATAAAATTCTTAAAAATCATGCTGATATTCCCTACGCTTATGGAGATATTAAATCTGACGTTGTTGTGAGCAAAGATGAAAATCATTATGTGCTAATGATTGCAGGTTGGAACGGCAACCTCCGGATTCATGGTTGTGTCGTTGATGTCGAAATTATCAATGACAAAATTTGGATTCAACGAGATGGGATTGAGGATGGAATTACAGATGATTTGATAGCTTCAGGAGTCCCTAAAGATAAGATTGTCCTGGCATTTCATCCACCTGAAGTTAGAGAATATACTGGCTATGCAGTTCAGTAAAATGGGTAACGTTTACTCTTCAAGATTAATGAGTATTGCTTGTTACCAGAAATCTGATGTCTATTTCTCAGGTTTTAATGTTGGCAGTTGACACGTATTACAAAATTCATAAATCCGGAGTAAATATTTACGCCCAAAGAAATAAAACTATTGGCTAGATTTGATGAATTTTATATGCCATTGGGAAGAAGTATAAGCTTGTGCTATTCGCAACAATGAGACAGCATCAAAACCTTTTTTCTATAGACAGCTATAGCAAAGCCAGGACTATAACAATATTTCAGTAACTACAACAATTAGTACTTCCAGGAATATTAAAACAGTCTTAAGCTTTTAAATTATCTATCTAAAGTATGAAGTCATGCTTACAACTCAATCGTCAAGCTTTGAGCGAAGAATTGTGCGGCTATTCAAACATTTGCTTTATTCAATGACATCCCCCTGGCATTGTCCCCTACCAGTAGCAGAAAACACAACGGATAAAGTAGCTATTTATTTTTATAAAAATGATACATGGGTTCCAATCATGTTTTACAGATTGGAGGATGCGATCGCATTTTATCATCAGTCGCAAAGTCATGAAATGCAGATACAGATATTTCCAGCAGAACTAAACCCTAATGATTTTGATTTGTCCTCTTATCAGGAAACTCCACCACATAATAAACTTCCATCCCCTTCGTTAAGGGTATAACTTATCACCAGTTGCTGAATCGAACACAAATAACTTATCCAAATTAAATTTTAAAGAAAGACGATCGCCCCTTTGGGGAAGTATATCTGTACCGATTTGAACATTTAAGATCGCACTCGAACCAGGAAAACCTGTCCGTAGCAAAGTTTCCCGTCCAAGAGGTTCCACCACTTTCACCTCTAGTGTTAACTCACCCGGCTCTCCTTCTTCACGCTCAGAAGATTCAACAATAGAAATATGTTCTGGGCGAATTCCCAAATCAAAACTCTGTCCGATCCTAGGACGCAATTTTTCTCGAACAGAATTCGGACAGGGTAATATTTGACCAACGACATCAAAACCATTACTTGTAAACTTTGCAGGTACGGTATTCATGGAAGGGCTTCCCAAGAAAGTAGCAACCATACGGTTTGTCGGTTGAGAATAGATGGTATTTGGTGTGCCAATTTGTTGAATCCGTCCTCGATTGAGAACCACTATCTTGTCAGCCAAAGTCATTGCTTCAACCTGGTCGTGAGTCACGTAGATAGTCGTAATTCCCAGTTCTTGATGAAGTTGTTTCAACTCAGCCCGTGTATCGTCCCGCAATTGAGCGTCTAAGTTAGACAATGGCTCATCAAGTAAAAAAACTTGTGGTTCGCGAGCAATTGCTCTTCCCAATGCAACACGCTGCTGCTGTCCCCCTGAAAGCTGCTTGGGTTTGCGCTCTAACAGATGTTCTAGAGAAAGCGATCGCGCCACGGACATGACTCTTTCTTGAATAATATTCGGGTCAACCTTTCGCATTTGCAGCCCAAAAGCAATGTTTTGTGCCACTGTCATGTGAGGGTAGAGGGCGTAGTTTTGAAATACCATTGCCACATCTCGCTGTCTTGCGGGAATATTGTTAACCAACTTTTCCCCAATATAAAGTTTGCCAGATGTTGCCATTTCCAAACCAGCGATAGTTCGCAAAATAGTAGATTTTCCACAACCAGATGGTCCAACTAACACCCAAAACTCACCATCGGGTATATGGAAAGTAACGTCCTCAATAGCGGTGACGTTATTAAATCTACGCTTAATGTTTTCTAGACGAACGGTTGCCATTTTAGATTTTGTCCTTTGTCATTTGTCATTTGTCATTTGTCCTTTGTGACTAAGGACTAAGGACTAATGACTAATGACTAACTCCATGCCGAATGAGACATTAAAGACGCCATCACTCTGACACCCCTGAGTTGGTTAGATAAGGGTAAATGTCCGCGAGGAGCGCTAAGATCCCAAGTAAATTCGTTGGGGTATCGAGTCCAGTTATTGCCTTTTTTCCAACCAATTTTTCCCCAAAGATTATCCCAATTTTTCCCCAAGCCCAACCAGATTTCTCTTTGAACGGAAAAGCCAAATTTCCCTTCTGAGTGAACGAGCCATAAGGTGTTTAATGTTTGGAGATCGGTAGCGGGAAAATTTTCAACTTCGGTAAAATACAGCCATTTTCTTTGTATTGCGGTGGGTCCTGCTAGTTCGCACATTTTTTGTAAAGTCATGCGATCGGCTGCTTGAAAATCCTGGGCTGCTAAAAGCTTCTGTATGGGGCTGTAATCTATATTGCAATCCGATGTTAGAGGAACTAATCCTGAAGGAAAATGATTTTGTAAAAATTCTTTGGCTTTGGATGAATCAGAGGTATAGAGCACTTGGTAAGCTTTACCGTCTACCCAAGTTGGTGGGTTTGTCCGGCGTTCGTATAAAAATTCCATCAGAACATCTAATCCTCCTTCTCCTAAATTAGCAAGCTGTGGGATCGCCTGCTGTTGGATTTGAAGAGATCCAGCAAGTAAGGGTTGGCGGAGAGATTCGATGTTACTAGCAGTGCCTGATACAATCATTGGGTCTGTCATGCAGTAATTACTCGTAAGATGGGATCGGTGAACAAGCTATAAAATAGGAACTCTGTTCAAACAGTAGACGTGGAAAGTGTATAAGCGGTAAAATAGCAACGGTTTCGTTAATCCCAAGCAAGGCACGCCAAACACTCTACGAATAGGGGAAAAGAAGACTCTGCGCCTCATTGAAAAACGTTTTGTCTTGCTGAAGCCTCTGAATTAGACTCAGAGGTTGCTTACAAATCTACCAAATTTAAAGACGCAAAAAAAATCTTCTCGCCTTCCAATCATAGTTTCTCATTTTCGGGTTTAATATCCCAAGAGCACAGACGTTGCAGCATAGCCAATCAGGAGCGTTGAATGTACGAGAAAATTACTGCACCCACAACGGGAGCAAAAATCACCTTCAAAAACGGTGAGCCTGTTGTTCCTGACAATCCAATTATCCCTTTTATTCGAGGTGATGGTACGGGAATAGATATTTGGCCTGCTGCTCAAAAGGTTCTTGACGCTGCCGTAGAAACAGCATACAAGGGCAAGCGCAAGATTAGTTGGTTTAAGGTTTTTGCAGGTGATGAAGCTTGCGAAGTTTACGGGACATACCAGTATTTGCCCCAGGATACTCTCACGGCAATTCAGGAATATGGTGTTGCGATTAAGGGACCTCTGACAACTCCTATTGGTGGTGGTATTCGTTCCCTGAATGTAGCATTGCGTCAAATTTTTGACTTATATGCCTGTGTACGCCCTTGCCGATACTATCCAGGAACTCCTTCTCCTCATAAAACTCCAGAAAAACTGGACGTGATTATTTACCGGGAAAATACGGAGGATATCTATTTGGGAATTGAGTGGCGTCAAGGAAGTGAAATTGGCGATCGCTTAATCTCTATCCTAAACAAAGACCTGATTCCTGCAACTCCAGAACACGGTAAAAAGCAAATTCCTTTGGATTCTGGAATAGGTATTAAACCGATTAGCAAAACTGGTTCTCAACGTTTGGTAAGACGTGCTATCAAACACGCTTTGCTACTTCCACTGAATAAGCAAATGGTGACTCTGGTGCATAAAGGCAACATCATGAAGTACACCGAAGGCGCTTTCCGGGATTGGGGCTACGAATTGGCAGTGAGCGAATTTCGTTCTGAGTGCGTCACCGAACGGGAATCTTGGATTTTGACTAACAAAGAGAGCAATGCCAATCTCTCTTTGGAAGACAATGCTCGAAAGATTGAACCAGGTTTTGATGCTTTGACTCCAGACAAGCAAGCCCAAATTGTTGAAGAAGTGAAAACAGTTTTGGATTCGATTTGGGAAAGTCACGGGAGTGGTCAGTGGAAAGATAAGGTAATGGTCAATGACCGTATTGCCGATAGTATTTTCCAGCAAATCCAAACCAGACCCGATGAGTATTCCATTTTGGCGACTATGAACCTGAATGGAGATTACTTATCTGATGCGGCTGCAGCCATTGTTGGCGGGCTGGGTATGGGACCTGGGGCAAATATTGGCGATGAATGTGCTGTTTTTGAAGCAACCCACGGAACCGCACCCAAACACGCTGGTTTGGATAGGGTGAACCCTGGTTCGGTGATTCTGTCCGGTGTGATGATGCTGGAGTACTTGGGTTGGCAAGAAGCAGCAGATTTGATTAAGAAAGGGTTGGGGGATGCGATCGCAAACCGTCAAGTCACGTATGATTTGGCACGTTTGTTAGAACCACCCGTAGAACCTTTAAAGTGTTCTGAATTTGCTGAGGCAATTATTAAGCATTTTGGTTAGTAGGCTAAGAACATAACTCTTGTGGTGCGGGCATCTTGCCCGCCGGAGAACATAACTCTTGTGGTGCGGGCATCTTGCCCGCCGGAGAACATAACTCTTGTGGTGCGGGCATCTTGCCCGCCTGATGCCAACGGGCGAGACGCCCGTCCCACAAGAACCAAGACTGCAAGATAATCAAGAACCAAGATTACAAGAAAATTAAGATATTTATTTATAGAATTAATAATTACAGTACGGAAAATAACCCAAAAAAGTTACCGTTTTATACACTATTGAATTTGAAATAGTGCATATATTAAAAGAGTCAGCTATAGAGATAGAACTCTATACCGACTGTTAAACTTTGAAAGAGAGCATCAAGAAGCTAATGACTAAAATCATAGATGCCAATTGGGAAAGCGTAAAACCAGCTTCTGTAATTAGTGGTAACGGAAATACCAAAACTATAGAACAAACGATACTAGAAGCTATTGAGCAAGCCCGTACAGCTTGTGAATTAAAAGGAAATAGCTCAACTGAATGTGCTGTTGCTTGGGATATTGTTGAAGAGTTGCAAGCAGAGAAATCTCATAGGTTAGCAGCGCATCGCAAAACTGCTTTAGAGGAATATTGTGATAACAACCCAAATGCCCCTGAATGTTTAATTTATGATGTCTAATTTATAAGTGGCTATGTTAATAGTCACTCTAAATAAAGATTCAGCCTGAATTACTAAATATTCAGGCGCTTTTTGTTGTATAAAGATTGCTTAAATGATTTATAATATTAGTTCGTAGTAGCACTCGATCGCATATTTATAGCGAAGACAGCACAACGGCTAACCATAAATCTCATCCCAAAATTCCAGTACTAATCGTTGTGTACGATTTAATTAAAATCAATAAAAAGCAAATTTATTCCATTCATTATTACTGGAATTTTGTTTTCAAGTACATTCAACTGTTGAAAACATTTATCTCTGTATTCTTCTTTCTCAATGAAATTGTTGATAGCTTTAACTAGGGGCTTTTTCACTTCGTAGGTTTCTTCCGCTTTAACAATTGCTCGTAAAGGGATTTCATTATTTACGCGCAATATTGCTAAATCAATTAAATCTCTAGATTGTGTGCTTGAATCGTTCCATCTATCGGCGTTAGCCATAAGCTTTGATGTGAATCTATCACTTATACTCAAGCTAGGAATATTATGAGCCCAATTTGGATAAACAGGGGGGTCTAAGGTAAAACCTCCATTGACTACAATTTCTACTTTAATATTCGTTTTGTTGACGGTAACAGGAAAACGGATACCATATTGATTTATTGTACTCTCACCTAATTGAATATCTGTTAGGCTTTGAAATAATGCAGCAATTCCTTCATCGTACAGCAATTTTCTTAAATATCTATAATTTTCAGTTCCGTAGGGTATGAGAAAATCAATATCTTTACTCAACCTATATTCATCATATTCTAACGCCAAGAGCGTACCACCTGCGAATTGTGCAGAAGCTTTTGTAAGAACTTCTGGATTGAAAGCATTAAGGATTTTCAGTATTTTATTATGATGTTCTAGGTGAAACATTTCTAAATCTGGCAATATCCAAGAATTGTATTTTTTGGCTAAATAATGAACAAAATCTTTTTCTTCTTCCTTTAAATTCTTGAAAGTAGTTTGATGCTGCCAATTGCGTTGATACAATTGGATCATTTCTTTCTCTGTCAATTGATAGACATTATTTAGTTGCCAACCAACAGACTCTAGGAACGGTAGGTTTTGTGGATTAGGCATAGTAGCTAATTATTTGCATTTGTGGCAGCTTTACCCATTATTATGGATATGATTTCTGGCAACTTATTTTTAACCATTAAAACCGAATAAGTGGTTAAATTTATGAGTTTACAAACTGGGATGGCGGAGATTGCTTTCCAAGAATGCTAAGGTTTTAGCTACTTTTGGTGTGTTTTGGCATCGGTTTGCTCAAGATAGTTCAAGTTCTCTCTGAGCTTATAGCGTTTCTTAGTTTGCTGAGGTACAAATTTATCTGCGTCCATCCGCGTTCATCGGCGGTTAATTCTTTCTTGCTGTACCTGACAAATGGGTTCTTTCGTACAAAGCGCGTGCTAAATCATTAATTAAGTTTGATAAGTTTGCCTTAAAACCAATGCTTACAGGCGGTTGTAGTCGAGATTTAAGCAATCTTACACAAAATCCAGTGAGGGATGGCTTTTATGATTGTCCAGCAAGGGTTTTCAGCTATTTTTTCAACAGTTTAGCACGCGCTTTGTACGCAAGAACCACAATTCCTTCCATTAGCGTATATGTTTGTTTTGGTTTCTGGTAATTTGTCCGGTAGCGAAATGGCGTCCATTTTTGTTCAAGCAGTACCTTTTATGAAACGTTTTTCAAATACGCTTGCTGACCAAATGTACCCACTGCGGTACAGCTTTCCTATTCCTGCGGGTTAGGTAACGGGGGAATGTCCCCATTATTGTTTGTCTTTTACGACGATGGTGAGAAAGCAGAAGCAGGGTTAGGGAGCGCGATCGCACAACTTAACGAACTTATCAACAAAATGTCAAAACTGGGATATGGCAAACGAGATCGCACTTCCTCATCACCACAAATGCGATCGCCTCAAAATAGAAGAAGCTATCAGGTATGAATTAGCATTGGCTGCATGAATGATAATACTGAAATTTAAGCAAAACTTATTGGAAATCATGTAGACACATTCGTTTTTTATGATACTATTGTACTAACTTTAGCCATAATTCCCATCTATACGGTGGGGCTTTCCTGCACGAACACAAAACCCTTCTACCAAGTCCGACAAAAGCGTGGAAGTTGTCCGAGGAAAATGCATAAGGCTATATTGTAGTACAAATGTTTTGTATACTAAAGGTTTAATCAGCCCCGAGCCTGTTTGCACCAGTTCAACTTGAGCAGAAAATAATGGTAGATTATCAAATTTTAAAGATTGGTAGCATGGTGTTTTGAAATATAGGACTATGACCTGTAAGTCACTATCAGTTACGGATAAAATGTGTTAGTCTAATAAACTTACGTATCCATGCTTCACAGTGCTTTGAGTCATAACAACTAAACAGAGGTGAGATTTTAGCTTTTTGTATCAATGTTGTACGTGGGTAAATAAATGGATTTTAGCTAGTCAACTAACTGAGTCGAGGTGGGTGACGATATGAGTACAGGGTTTTCAGCTGGTTCACAAGCACTAGGATATATGTTCCAAGCACGCTGTGCCTTGTATTTAATTTTGACAAATAAAGAGGAAGCTCAACTTGCTATTGAGAGTTTAGATGATATTACGTTTTTCGATAATGAAAACAATGCTCAAGAGCTATTACAGCTAAAGCATCATACAAAACCAGCTTCTTTAACCGATAGCAGCGTCGATTTTTGGAAAACTATTCGTGTATGGAGTACTCTGCTAAAGGAAAACAAAATATTATTACCTGATACCTTACTAACTCTCGTTACAACAGCAGAAGCTCCTCAAGATTCGGCAGCATTTTTTCTACGTCCTACCAAGGGTAGAGACTCTAACCGTGCTGTTCAAAAACTGGTTCAGGTTGCAAATACTTCTGACAATAAAAGTCTGAAGAGTTCATTTGACGCATTTAAGGCTTTAACATCCACAGAGCAACAACTACTAGTTGATTCTATTCAAATTCTCGACTACTCTCCAGACATCATCGATATAACTCCAAAAATTAAAGAGAAATTGGTTGCGGTCAGAAGAGAACATCGAAATAGTGTTTACGAACGATTAGAGGGTTGGTGGTTTGGAAAAGTCGTGCAGCATCTTCGTGATAATTCTGCTAATTTCATCTCAGGTTTTGAAGTACGCGATAAAATTTGTGAAATTAACGACCAATTTAAACCGGATGCTTTGCCGATTGACTTTTTTGATTTAGAAATTCCCGAACAATTTACAATGTCACAAGACAAGAGGCGTTTTGTAGCTCAGTTGAAGGAAATCGCTGTCAATAACAAGCGAATTGAAAAAGCTATATTAGATTACTACAAAGCATTCGAGCAGCGTTCTAGGTGGGCGCGTGAAGAACTCCTGTTTGGAGGCGAAATTGAAAAATATGAGAAAAGATTAATAGATGAGTGGGAGCGTTATATGCTTGCGCTCCAAGATGAGATGCCAGATAGTAGTGAAAATGAGCTTGAGCATCAAAAATTTGGTAGAGAAGTATTTAAGTGGATGGAGCAAAAGGCTGACATTCGTATTCGTTCTCAAGTTACAGAACCATACGTAATGCGTGGGAGCTACCACATACTCGCGGATCAAAATCCACCTCGCGTACACTGGCATCCCAAATTTTTAGAGAGACTAACCGAGTTATTAGCAACTACGTAGGAGAGAAGTTTGTGCAGTCTTGGCAGGAGCGTCCAGTTGAATATGCTAACCTTCTAAATCCAGCTTTTTGTTCTATTCTGCTTCAAAATGCTGTCAAGGGTTATCAGAAAGAAAAGAAGCAGGGTATGCCATATCCTCTTCTTTTTTTCGTTTTACCACTTGTTCTTCATAGCTCAACGAGAAACGCTTTACCGAGAACAACAATAACTAAGTTACATATTTGGCTTCAAAAACAACCTGAAGTGCGTGTTGGATTTGGCGATCGCGCAAGTTACTTAGTCCCTTACACAAAAGAAGCTTTAGCTTTTGGGATGCAAACTGGTATCGTTAAGATTTGTGATGATGGAAAATTTACTTGGGTTAAAGGTAAGTTAAAGGCTATTTCGGCTGTATCATGGTTTAGCGATACAGAACCAGCTATCTGTTGCAAGAAAGCTGAATTTGTTGGACGTTGGCTTGCTCAAGCAGGAGAAGTATCAACAATCTATATTATGTGGGGCATTTGTCCATAAAGCCAATAAATATGCAAATAAAGTCCATAACTCTCTATAGTTCTTCTGGGGATAAGCGAACCATAAATTTTAAACTAGGACAAGTAAATATCATTACTGGTGAATCGAGTAGGGGAAAATCTGCACTTCTTGAAATTGTGGACTATTGCCTTGGGCGGACGGAATTTCGGGTTCCTGATGGTGTCATACAAGATAAGGTAGCTTGGTATGCAGTTCTTTTTCAAATTAAAGAGAATCAGGTATTTATCGCAAAACCCAAGCCCTCAGAAAGTAGTGCTTCACAAAATCAAGTTTATTACGATTTTGGTACTGATATTATTATTCCTGAATTCTCCCAATTAGAACCAAACTCCAATGACGATGCAATTATCACTTTTCTGTCAAGCTTAATTGGAATTTCTCCTAACCAAAGTCTTATCGAAGAAGGTGCATCAAGAAGACCTTTAGAAGCAACTATAAGGCATACCTGCTACTATATCTTTCAAAAACAGGGTACAGTTGCAAATCAGAATATTTTATTTAATCGTCAGGAAGAATCCTATATTCCACAAGCTATTAAAGATACACTTCCATATTTTTTGGGAGCCGTCCAAGAAGATAGGCTCAAACTACAAAAAGAGCTACGTCAAGCTCGCCGTGACTTAGCACTAGCTCGAAGTCGCCTTAAAGAAGCAGAATTTATTACCAAAGAAAGGGTCGTTATAGGACAAAATCTTCTTCTTGAGGCTCAACAAGTAGGTCTAATCGATTCTAATTTTATTGCTCAAGATACAAACGATATATTAGAAGAACTCAGGTCAACTTTAACATGGGAACCAAATACAATTATACTCACTGGCAATGATAAATATCCTGAATTACAAGCTGACTTGGAAGACATTCGTAAAGAGTTTAGACAAATACATGAAAAAATAGTTGCCACCGAAACTTTTTTAAAAAAAGAGACAAGTTTTTCTCAAGAAGCCAGTCAACAATTATTGAGGTTAGAATCTATAAAATTGTTTAAAAATGAGAACCTTTCTCCACATATATGCCCTTTCTGTAACTCTAGTTTGCCAGAACCTATTCCCAGCCTATCTGCAATGACAGAATCTTTATCTAATTTACAAAATAATCTCGTAAACATAGAAGTTAGCCAACCAAGATTACTTGAATATGTTCAAGAACTTAAAGAAGAACGTGAAGAACTAAGACGAAAAATACAAGAAAGGGAACTTGCAATTAAAGCTGCGGTAGATGAGCAAGAAGCAGCCCAACAAATGCGTGATACTAACGCTCATGTAGCTCGCATAGTAGGTCGTATTAGCCTATATCTTGAAACAATAGAATTTACGGATGAAAATTCCCAAATACGCTTAGAAATTGAGCGATTGGAGAAACTAATTGCTAGTTATGAGCAACAAATAGATATTAATGAGATAAAAGCAATTTTAGCTTCCATACTAAATCGACTTGGTCAACAGATGACTGAATGGGCTAGATGTCTACAACTCGAACATAACGATTCTCCCTATCGATTCGATTTAGATAAATTAACTGTAATTGCAGACAGACCTGAGCGACCAATTCCCATGGGACGAATGGGAGGAGGAGAAAACTGGCTTGGTTGTCACTTAATTGTACTTCTTGCTTTACACAAACATTTTCTTGAACGCAATCGTCCAGTTCCCCACTTTTTGATCTTGGATCAACCTACCCAAATTTACTTTCCATCAATAGAAGCATATCTTAACTTACAAGGAACACCATCCGACGAAATGATTATTGCTAGTGCTGACCTGGTAGCAGTTGAGCGAATGTTTAATTTTCTATTTGATGTATGTGAAGAGTTATCTCCTAATTTTCAAATCATCATTATGGAACATGCAAACCTCGGTAATAATGAAAGATTTCAAAATGCTCTAGTTGAAGAATCTTGGACAGGTGGCAGGGCTTTAGTTCCTGAAAGTTGGATAACTAAAACTTAACATATTTAAGAGTTTCTGGTAATCATCAAGTGTAAGTTTGATGATAGCTGGTTCATTGGGCTCGCTTGCGATCGCACTCTCTCCCATCAACCTTCCTCATTGATTTGGGCAAATCTTCAAAATTGCTTAACGAGAACCAGCAGAGCGTTTACTACAGATTTCCTGCTCTTGAATTTTTTTGGCAATAGATAAGCATTGTTGCCGATAATTAAGTATCTTTGCCCAATTTCCCAAATTCCTGTATGTCAATCCCAAATTATTTAATACAGTTGCTTCTAAAGCATAGTCTGCAATTTGCCGTCCTATACTTAGGCTCTTCTGATAGAACTTTAGCGCTTTACTGTACTCACCTAAACTCATATAAATATTAGCTATATTATTTAAAAGAGAACCTTCAAGCGAGATATTTTTTAAGCTTTTACTAATAGCTAAGGATTGTTGGTAGAATTCAAGGGCTACCATAAAATTACCCAAACTATAATAGACTCTTCCTATATTATTTAAAATATTTGCCTCACTATCTTGATTTTTCATCTCTCTACTAACTGTAAGTGCTCGTTGATAGCGTTGTAAAGCCATAGTAAAATTGCCGAAGCTTTCATCAATTACACCAATATTGTTAAGAATGGTTCCTTCTCCTCCCTTATCACCAATTTCTTTAAAAATAGTTAATGCTTGTATATAGTAATCTAACGCTTTCTGGTTATCTCCCAGGTTACGGTAAATAGCACCGAGGTTACTTATAACACTTCCATAAGTACCTAAGTCTCCCATTTCTTTACTAATAGTAATTGCTTGCTCATAATACTCTATAGCCTTTTGATAGTCCCCAATTTTACTATAAGTTACTCCAATAGCATTCCAGGCTAATTTTTCTCCATTTCTATCTTTATCTTCTACAAAAAATCTTAGACCTTGTTGAAAATATACTAATGCTTTTGCATATTCTCCTGATTTAAAATAATTATACCCAAGATTCATTATTGTTTCTGCTTCTTCTGTTGAATTACCTTTTATTATATTTCTTATAGTGTCTAATAATTTTCTATCTGATTCTGTTAATTGACTGTTAACTCCTCTGGTGGTGAGTGAATCATTGAAATTTAATAAATAATCTTCAAAAAATTTTTTCAATTGTGGAGCTTTATTTACTGCTTGCTTAATCACATCTTGCATCTTATCAGATAATTCTTCAGATTCTTTTAATTCTTTTTTGCTATATGCAAGCATCTGACTAATTTCAGTATATTGTTTTCTAATTAATAGCAACTGACTATTTGTTTTATGATGTTCAGCCTTAGTCTTATTAAGATTTTTTTTCGTATTATCGATCTGTCTTTTTGCACTTATATGTTTCCTATGAAGTTTTACTAATTCGTGTTTAAACATTGCTGCTTGATTTTCTAATTTTTCTTTCTCTAGCTGTGCTTGTTCAGCTGCTTCTTTCAAAGACTGTTGTCGGTGTCTAAGCTTTTCAACTTCTTCCTTTTTCTGCTGAATCTCTTTTTTAACTTTACCTTCTAATTCGTGTTTAAACATTGCTGCTTGATTTTTTAATTTTTCTTTCTCTAGCTGTGCTTGTTTAGCTGCTTCTTTAACTGCTTCTTTAACCTTATCTTCTGCTTGATTAATAGTAGCTCTTGCCTCTTGCCGTGCTGCCACCCGTTCCTGATTAGCCCAATTGGCAAAAATTAACGCCGCAACAGCTCCAATAATAGAAAGAACAAGCACAATCAAACCAATACGAATTCGTTGATTCGAGTTCCTCTCTTGCTCTAAAGCCTGATTTTGTCTCGCTTCCGCCTCCACAACCTTCTGATTTAATATGGTTTCCACACTCGCAGACAAAAACCGATAATCAGCATCGCTTAATCTCCTTCTATCAGCCCAAACACGAGCCTTTTCTAAATCTTCACCCCGCAATAAACAGGATTCATCCAGATATTTACTCTCTATCCAAGTCTTTAAATTATCAGCATAGAAGCGTAACTTACCTAACTCATTCTCAACCCAATTTAAATCAAAAACATTTGCATAAATTTGGTTATAAACCCTCAACTTTCTCTGCTGTTCCACCACCAACCCAGTCAAACGCAATCTCATCTGTTCGGGACTAGCATCAACAGCAATCTGTCCCTGCTGCAAAATTTGCTGATATAAACCCAACAAAGCCACAGAAATTTGCTCGTTAACCAGCAGTCTATCCCGAATAGTTTTTAAATGTTCCTGCTCATCCTGGACTTCCCAATTATCAATAACCCCACTCCTCACCACCTCTTCAATTTTAGATTGATAATTGATATTTTCTCCCCACTCCCCATTTCTGATTAACAAATTACAAACCTTCTGCGTCAATAAAGGTTGTCCCCCAGTCCAAGCCAAAATATCTCGCATCACAGCTTGTGTATTTTCCACCTTTCTCTCTAACCCCTTCGCCAAAGGTGCAATTTCATCTAATTTAAAACCATAAAGTTGAATCGCTCTCCCAATATTAAACGGCGTTCGCTCCTCATCTTTAATTAAATCTGAAGGTGTCGCCACCCCAAATAGAGCAAAAGTCAAACGCTTATATTCAGCTTTAAAAGAGCGTTTTTGATAGCAGCTTCTAATCAAAGCAAAAAAATCATCTGCTGGAAAATCTAAACGGAGAATACTATCAATTTCATCCAAACAAATCACAATTTTTTTATTAAAATTTGGTAGTAACAGTTCATCGAAAAGTTTCCCCAAACGTCGCACAGGAGAAATTCCGATAGATTTTTCCCACCATATAGTTAAATCTTCCGGTTCAATAAAATTAAGTTCAGTTAATAAGCTATCAACAATACTTGCATACCACTGCTCAAGGGTAATATCCTGACTACCCAATCCTGAAATATCAATTACAGCACAAGCAAAACCATCAGCTTGTAGCTGTTTCATTGTCCGGACTAACAAACTTGTTTTCCCCATCTGCCGGGAGTTAAAAACATAACAAAGCTCTCCTGCCTTCAATCCGTGATAAAGGTCAGAATCCGCTTGCCGTCTTACATAGCTAGGAGCATCTTCTTCTAAACTGCCACCAACTTTATACTCGTAGTCTCTTGCCATAATTTAGTTTCTAATAGATAAAAATTACATCGCTAGTTATCTTGAGTTTAATTTCCAGAATATTGAGTTGTTATTGAGTTGTAATTGACTTTACCAAATAAATACTTATCTTGTAAGCTAAATTCTATAGTGTTTTTATCACTCAGCTATGCCACGCGGACTCAGAGTAAATACAGAGTGTATTCCCCTTGTCAAGCAAAGAATGTTACAAAAAGGCTTTACCCGCCAAATCGATTTAGCTGAAAGAGTCAATCTCGGGCAATCAACAGCTCACAGTTTTCTGAATGGGAAGCCAGTTGACTACCTGAACTTTTTAGAATTTTGTAATCTATTAGACTTTGAAGTCCGGGAAATAGCCGATTTTGAAGCGTTGGCAGATATATATACACGAAAAACACAAAAAACAGAAAAAATAAATGACTCTCCCTCATTTCCCCCTACCCCCTCATCTTACCCACTCCCTACTTCCGACCTCGAATATCCAGAAGGGGAAGTACCCTTAGATTCTCCTTTTTATGTAGAACGTCCTCCTATTGAACAGCGCTGTTACGAAGAAATCAAAAAACCTGGTTCCCTAATTCGCATCAAAGCACCGCACCACATGGGAAAATCTTCGCTTTTAGCACGGATTCTCCAGCAAGCCCAAAACCAAGAAAATAAAACGGTAGCTGTCGATTTTCAGTTAGTAGAAGAGGAGTTTTTCTCCGACTTAAATAAATTTCTGCACTGGTTTTGCGATACCGTCACCGAAGCAGTAGCGGGGAATAATCGAGAATTACTTGAAAAGTTACTGCAACAACTAGATGAGCATTGGAAATCGGGACAGCGCTTTGGCTACATGAAAACTTGTAAAAATTACTTTGAGCGCTATTTATTCCCAGAAATCAACCAACCGTTAATTTTAGGTTTAGAAACAGTAGATAGATTATTTGAATATCCCAAAATCTATAAGGATTTTTTCGGATTATTACGTGCTGTCCACGAAGAAGCTAAACGTCGAGATATCTGGAAACAGCTTCGACTGGTGTTAGTATATTCCACCGAGGTCTACGCATACGGGCCAGTAGATATCAATCAGTCACCATTTAACGTAGGCTTGGCATTGGAATTACCAGAATTTACTTATAAGCAAGTAAAAGATTTAGCGCAATGTCATCAACTTAATTGGAGCGATCTAGAAGTAGAAAAGTTGATGGGACTAGTACAAGGACACCCTTTTTTAGTACGTTTAGCTTTGTATAAAATTGCTCGACAAGAAATAAATTTAGCTGAATTTTTGCAAACCGCAGCCACAGTACAAGGTGTTTATAGTAAACACCTGCAACACTTAGAAGATATTTTACAGCAACAACCGGATTTATGGGCAGCAATGCAAGAAGTTGCTTCCAGTAATAGTCCGGTAAATCTGCCAACTGCGATCAGATTTAAATTACACAGCATGGGATTAATCAAGTTACAAGGTAACGAAGTAATATCTAGATGCGAGATATATCGCCAATATTTTTGCAGTAATTAAAAAGACTATTTAACTCAATTAACTCAATTTAAAAAAATTACAACACCAGTTTGTACTCAAGTATCACTTTTACATGATGGAATTGTTGAGTTTAATAGACAATTCCATGTTACAAAAAACACTTCAGGCTAAACTACTTGGAACCTTCACTACAATTACTGCTATTTCTGGTTCTCTTTTCTTTGCACCTACCGCAGTTCGCGCTGATAATAGCCAATTCATCTATGATGTTGGCGAACAGTTAGCGCGAGCATTGTTGGCTTCTGGTTTAGGTGGTTATAGTCCAACTCACGAACCTTTTATCGATGCACTCGATCGCGGTCGTTCCGATTATATAACTATAAATCTCCGTGCAGGTACGTCATACGGGATAGTTGGAGTATGTGACAGAGATTGCCGAGATTTAGATATTGCCTTATACAATGAGCGAGGAAATTTGATTACTTCTGACTTACAAGATGATGATATTCCTACTATCACCATAAATTCTTCTCGTAGTGGAACCTATCGAGTCCGGGTTGATATGGCTAGTTGTAATACCAATGCTTGTTATTACGGTATTGGCGTATTTGGTCAATAAAAGCAATTTAATTGCATCAACAAAGGTTCAAAAAGGCAAACATGATTTATGTTTTATGTCACTTTGATCCTTTGATATTTTACCAAGCCAGAACGCCAGAAAATCCCAATTCAATAGAGAACAATTAACTTGTAATTGCTTCACCATACCGAACCTAACCTGCAAGGCTATTAGATGAATCTCTTGAAGATAAAGGAAACAATACCATGCTGTCCAAAATACAGAATCAATTCAAAAATATCGTAATTTTCACCGCTTTGTTTTCCGCTACATTCCCCATTACACCAGCCAAATCTCAAACAATTGGTGTTTTCCAACAACCCTTACAAACTAATTTCAGCAAACCAGAAAAACTATCACCAGTCAATTTGGTAGCTGAAGATGTCAAACCATCGGTAGTTCGGGTAGTTGTTGGCTGTAAAGCCAAAGTTTATTCACCAATAAATGGTAAAATATATGATTTAGAAACAATCACAGGTCATGGTTCTGGCTTTTTTGTGAACCCCAATGGTTACATTGCTACCAATACCCATGTTATAGAAACAGAGGATTGCCAAAGGATTTTTCAGAAAGAGTTAACTGCAAAACTTGAAGCTGACGGACAGACATTAGAAAATGTCGAAGCCCAATTAAAGTGGATTGAAACCAAACCAATTCAATTAGTCTATTTACCAAATCAAGAACAGTTATCTTTTCAGATAATTAATTCCGGTGCGATCGCAGGTGAAGGTAAGGATGTTGCTATCATTAAAGTTAATCTTATCAATGCTCCCACTCTCAGACTCACAAAATCTAACCAAGTGAAACTTTTAGACTCAGTAACGGTGGTAGGATATCCGGGAGTCGTTGAAAATTTATCCCTATTTAACAACGAATCTTTTTACGAAGCTAGTTTTACTCGTGGTCAAGTTTCCGCTCAGAAAAACCTCAAAGATGGCACACCTATTATACAAATTACTGCTCCTGTACCTAGTGGGAACTCCGGCGGTCCCGTTCTCAACGACGAAGGTGAAGTTATTGGTTTAGTAACTTTTGGCCCTAACGATGACTTTACCTTTATTTTCACGAGTAACACAATTCAGGAGTTTCTTGATTCTGCCAATATTAAAAATCAACAGGGGTTAGTTAACCAGGAATATCGCCAAGGATTGGAACTTTACAGCCAAGGCAAGTACGCGCAAGCATTGCAAAAATTTCAGTTAGTAAAACGATTATTTCCTCAACATTCAGAGGTGGAAAATTACCTTGGTAAATGTCAAAAGTTAGTAGCTAATGGCAACTAGCTAAACACAGACAAACAAATTCTTTTAATTAGAGGACTGGTTAGATAAATAAGCCAGTTCTCTTGTATTTAAGATGATTTTTGAGATGACACCAAAATTTATAAATACAAATTGAGGAAGACAGTCAGCAATCGTTCAATTATGGCTGAGGTGCGCGATCGCGAAACTTTCTTAACTTAAAAGAAAACCACAAGAGAACTGTCTGATTGAGTACGTTTACCATTGCCAATTAAGCGAGCGAGGGCGATAACTTCGCGGTGGATGCGACTACCTTCGATAACGCCCCAGCCTGCGGCTTGTACTGCGGAGTCGATTAGTTCGGCGCGGGTTTCGGCTTCGTTCATATTTCGCTCATCGCGATTTGCGTTAAAACACTTTTTTGTTACTTCTGCAAGGGTTTCGGGATTTGAGCATCACTCCGAAGCGATTTGCGTTGAAACACTTTTTTGTTTGTGCTGCAAGGGTTTCGGGATTTGAGAGCGACTCCGAAGCGATTTGCGTTAAAACACTTTTTTGTTGGTTCGGCAAGGGTTTCGCGATTTGAGAGTCACTTATCGCGATTTGCGTTAAAACACTTTTTTGTTGGTTCGGCAAGGGTTTCGGGATTTGAGAAGGAATCATCGCGATTTGCGTTAAAACACTTTT
>NZ_BAACAP010000135.1:0-32222 GCF_045865695.1 Scytonema hankhaensis NUACC26 | reverse complement strand
CGGTGTCGAGCGTGGTATTTAGCCCGGATGGTGAGCGCTTGGCAACGGCATCAGATGACAAAACGGCGCGGGTGTGGGATGCGAAAACTGGTAAACCGTTGCAGACTCTCACCGGACATGAAAGTTCGGTGTCGAGCGTGGTATTTAGCCCGGATGGTGAGCGCTTGGCAACGGCATCAGATGACAAAACGGCGCGGGTGTGGCAAGTGGGAGATATTGAAGATATGTTGGCGATTAGCTGTGACTGGGTGTGCCACTATTTGGAAAGTAAGCCGGAAGGTGATAAAGACAGGCATTTATGTGATGAAATCAAATCAATTAAAAATTAAAATAGTGTCCGCTATAATTGCATTTTGACACCGACTACAAGTTGATTTTTCTGCTAACCATCGCTCCCAATTTCATCTAGCCTCAACAACCAACATCAGGTAAACCCGAATACGGAAATTCCAAGCTTAGGTCTTTTGCAGTTTTTTAAATACACAAAGCTTGATTGGCGGTCAGTTCTAATTCAGGGAACAGCCTGGACACAATCCGTTGATTTTTGGTGTATACACTTTGCTGATAAACACCCTGTGACAGGAGACAGATAGTTACTTTATTTAAAAGTGGATCGACAATCCAATATTCACCAACGCCAAAGTCAGCATATTCAGAGGACTTTTCATTATAATCCCGGTCAACAGATTCGGGACTAACAACCTCAACAATTAATAGTGGTGGTGTCCGGAGAATGGCAGATGTTTTTTCAATAGTTTGTGCCTGCTCCACGGTCATGACACTCACGTCTGGTCTTCTGGGCTGTTTTTTAGTTAGCACCTCTGTACCATTGGGGCGTGGTTCCAATGGTAATCCCAACCTTTCTTTTTCTAAAAAGAAACGCACAAGTAGGAGTGTAATAATCTGTTCATGCTTGCCAGTACCTGGAGGCATTTCTACCAACACTCCATCAACAAGATCGTAACGTTTATCCGTGCCGTCATCAAAATTTAAATACTCTTTGAGCGTGTTGATTTTAAAAGGTGTCTTGGTCATTAGAAAAACCCCAACAGTTACACATTCTATCATAAACTGCGATCGCCCGAGTGAGCGCTGCGCTAAAACCAGCATTGCTTTAGTCCAATAACTTAACCGATTGTTATTTTGCGTTGGGATTGGGCATCCTAAGTTGAAAGGAACTTAGTTCCTGTATAATCACACAACTATATAGAAAGTTATGAGATTAACTTCAACTTCCATTGCAATTCTGGGTGCGATCGCCTTTGGCGCAAGCTGTACCCAGCTTATCGCTGTTCTCGTCAATATTCCTCAAGTTTATGCTCAAACACCACCACCAATAGAAACCCCTCAAGGTAATGCTAGTGACTTGCTAAATCTTGGACTGGAAAAATCCAATACAGGAGACTTGCAAGGAGCATTAGCAGACTATACCCAAGCAATTCGTCTCAATCCCCGCTATTCCCTGGCATACTACAACAGAGCCATAACGTATTACGATTTAGGAAATAAAGAAGCAGCGCTTGCTGACTACGATAAAGCAATTCAAGTCAACCAAAGCTGGGGTAAGGGAGCAATTGTTGACGCTTATATTAACAGAGGACAGCTACGAGATGAGATGGGTGATTATAAAAGTTCGGTAGCAGATTATAACAAAGCTATCAGTATAAATCCTCAAGACTCTGAAGCTTACTATAATAGAGGTATTGTTCAGCAGAATATGGGCGATCAAAAAGCAGCCATTGCTGACTATACAAAGGCAATTCAAGTCAATAACTGGACAGATAAAGGACCTTACTCTGCATATCTCAATCGAGGCAATGTCAAATTACAGATACGGGATCCCCAAGGAGCGCTAGAGGATTACAACCAAGCGATCGCTCTGAAAAAAGACTATGCTATAGCTTATAAAAATCGGGGAATTCTATACTTAAACACAAAGAAGACACAGCAGGGAATTCAAGATTTACAAAAAGCAGCAGAATTGTTTCAACAGCAAGGTCATCAAAATAGATATGACCAAGTTGTTCAAATCCTCAAAGAAGTCCAAAGATAATATCTCACCCGTTTGTAGGAGGGCAGCAAAAAGTTTGTTGGTTTATCTTAGTAGTTATCAAACCAAGACAAAAAGGTTTGAAATACTGTTCCTCTCTTATGGCAGGTATCCCATTCAAACTGCTGCCTCTCCATCCTATGAAAATCAAAGCTTTAGTATACTTAGTGCCTTTTGTGCTAGTTGGACAATCTTCTGCTTATGCCATCCAAGATACTCCTCGTCTGACTCCAACACAAATTCAACGTTTTTCTCGCGACCTCGTTCCTTATAACTCTCAAGACTTTTTTAATGAAGGACAAGAATTGATAGAGAGAGAAATTCAAATTCTTAAAGAAAGACAAAATTCTTCAAAAGAACCTATTCTGAAAGTAAATCCGCAACCTCAGATAGAAGAAGAACTTACACCTCGGAAAAACAATCCTAATGTTTTGCCAAAGGAATAGCGATCGTATTGACTAACAACTCTTTTGTTAGATACCTCTGTTATCAATTTTTTATAACCTACTAAGTAATACGTAAACTTTACACCGACCGTTCGAGCAAGAAGTCGTAACAATATGGATACATTATTAAGTATTGGTATTGGTATTGCTCTGAGTGCAGCTTGTGGCTTTCGCATCTTTGTACCACCTCTTGTCATGAGTCTTGCTGCAATCTACGGGCATTTGCCACTTTCACCAGATTTTACCTGGATTGGAACATATCCGGCACTCATAGCATTTGCTGTAGCCACTTGTATCGAAATTGCTGCTTATTATATTCCTTGGGTGGATCATGCGTTAGATATTGTGTCAACACCAACTGCCATCGCTGCTGGAACTTTCATCACCAAAGCTTTAGTTCACGATACCGCAACTCCTCTCTTAGAATGGACAATCGCAGTTATTGCTGGTGGCGGTGCTGCAGGAATTATTCAAACCTTTATGGGAATGACTCGTTTGTCTTCAACAGCACTTACAGGCGGCTTCGGGAATGGAATTATTTCTACTGTAGAGGCTTTAGGTGCGATCGTTCTCTCAGCCTTGGGAATCTTTGTTCCTTTTTTCGCCGCAAGTCTAGTTGTCGTGTTACTAATTTTTATGGTGAGCAAAGGTTTGCAAATCCTAGCTGCTAGACGGCAACTTTTTGTGCAATCGCCACAAAATAAGCTATAAAATTTCTTTCTTGTGGTGCGGGCGTCCTCGCCCACCACTAATAGAGGACGAGCGGGGACGCCCGTCCCACAATATGGAATAACTTTCTAGATATTTCTAAAGTACAACTCAACAATTGTAGGTAATGTAGGGTGGGCAATGCCTACCACCAAGTTTTGTGGTAGGCATTGCCCACCCTACATATATTTTACAAATCAAATACAATTGCTATTTTCTAAGAAAATAGCAGCGATCGCTAGGTTTACGAAACGATCGCTGCCTAATTTCCAATCTAAGACAAAAACCTTGTCTACTTAGCAGCCTTAATACCTTCACCCAAAACAAAGCGAACAAAGCGCCGGACTTGGATATTTTCATCCAGTAAGGCTATATGTTGCTGGATGACATCTTCTACTGTGTTACTGGAATCCCGAAGGAAAGGTCGATCCATCAAAGACATTTCTTTAAGACGTTTTTCAATCCTTCCTTGAACTATTTTTTCTTTGACGGCTTCGGGCTTGTTAGCAATATCATCCCGTCCCATCTCAATTTCTTTTTCCCTCGTTACAACTTCAAGTGGAATGTCTCCTACCTTGACATACTCTATATCTTGATAAGCGGCTATTTGCATAGCTAGGTCTCGAACTAAGGTTTGGAACTTCTCGTTACGAGCCACAAAGTCAGTTTCGCAGTTGACTTCTATCAGCACACCCACTCGACTTCCATTATGAATGTAACTCTCAATAAGCCCTTCTACAGATAAGCGATTTGCGATAAGCTGGGTACAGCTTGCGCTTCGCGAACGCAACAGCTTTGGCAAGACCTTTCTTCCTCAGCCATTCTTCAGCTTTGATGAGATCGCTATTATTCTCTTGCAGAGCCTTTTTACAATCCATAATTCCAACACTAGTTTTTTGACGTAGTTGTTGAACGAGTTTTGTACTGATTGGTGTCATAAAGCCTCAACTCCTATAATTTCTCATGGCTGTTTTCACGTTTTTCTCAAGTAATATTTATATACTACATTATACTACAAAAAGGTCAAGAGTTCAAAAAACTTTTCATTCTAAAGTTAGAAGTATTCGTATATTTAATGTTTATGGGATATCTTTGGGGTATTGAAATGATAGTAATTTTCCTGCGACCCTTGAAATTCACAAAACAAGCAGCGTATTTATACTTATAAAAAGTATTTGTTAAGATAAAAATCCTAGTTTTGTAATAAGTATAATTTATTACTATAATACAACGCCTTTATAATCTATCCCTTCTATAGCGACAGTTCAGCCATTACGGTATGTGTTGGCTTTGTATAACAGAATGCAAAGAAATTAGTTACTTTAACGATCCCATGTTAATTAATGCTTAAATATATTAAGTACTTATGACTTTTTTGATAAAATTTCTAGCTACTTTGCATATAATTAAGAAGAAGCGTCTTGCTCTGCTAGCTTGAGAGAATTCTGAAAAGCTGAATTGAGTAAGCTTAGGGAGCGAGAACAATCGACTTGCTAAGGTTGAGTAACGAGCCAGTCTAGAAAGAGCGCTATTAATCAACCGCTCGCAGAATGCCTCGTTTGTTCTTAAAACGAACTATGATGTATGCACAGCAAAATCTTCTGGAGAAGCAATGGAACTGGCACACGTATTTATGAGCGACGACAAGCAGAACAATTCTCGACCACCCTTAATACTAGCAGTAGAAGATAATGATGATAATCTATTGCTGTTAACTTATGCTCTTGATTCTTTGGGCTGTAGGTTGATTTGTCAAAAAGATAGTTCAACGACCGTACTCGTTGCCAAGGAATACCAACCCGATCTGATATTACTGGACATCCTGTTACCGGGGAAAAGCGGTATAGATGTTGTGCGTTCTCTCAAGCAAGAACCCCTTACTCGCCATATTGCTGCTATCGCAATCACTGCTTTAGCAAGTGCGGAGGATAGAGAACGCATTTTGAGGGCAGGATTTGACGACTATATCAGTAAGCCTTACATGATCGAAGATTTGGAAGATATGGTTCGGTCTTATCTAAGGAGAAAATCAAATATTGGTTCGGTATTTGATGTCTGCTAGGAGTCATTTTATGGGGCTGTTCTCTCTGGATGGTTTTCGTCGCTAGATAAAGGTTTACGCTTAGTTTTAGTAGTCGGAGCAGGAGTACGAACTTCTGGTGCGTTTGTCAGAAGGGCAATAATTCCTGTACGACCAGTAGCAAGTGTTGCATCGCTCAGTAGCTCAATAACAGAAACATTTAAAGTCTCTTCTATTACTGCTTTGAGTTGTGGTTGAATTGCATCATCTAAGTCTGAATGAACTTGCTCGGCGAGTTGTACTCGACCTGACCGAGCCAGAAATTGTTCTGGTTGGGTGATGGAACCTTCTAGAACAAGGACTACATTTTGTTCGGACAATTGACAAGTGATTTTACTCGGTTGATGCCCTAATTGCTCTCGGTATAAAGCCTGAATGCGTTGTGTCAAAGTTCTTTCTACTTGACCGCGAGTTGGTGTTGATGGAGTCATGCGTTTTTTTTCCTAGATAGTTAGACCGCTAAGGACAAGTCAGAAAGGACGTGGAGAATTAGCCATTGTAGGTTGAGAACTATGGAAGGGATTGGGGTAGTTCTTTTTGTCTGATTCTTCACGCTTAGCTTTTTGAGTTGTCATTAGCGATGTAATAAGTGAACGTATTTTGATGGGCTAAGATTCATGAACCATTAATTGCATTGTAATGAGAGGGCTTCGGTAAAATCACCATCCAAACGCAGTATTTTGTGTGAAGGCTGAACAACCGCTTGGTATAGGAGGAACATAACAAGGGAGAGAGTAGAAATACTTTCACGCTTTTCCTTTAAGCTAGCTTTGGCAAACATACCGTAAATACACTGCCTTTACCAACTTCGGAAGACACTTGAATTTTTCCTTTGTGGGACTCAATAATACGTTGTGAGAGGTGCAGCCCCAATCCACTACCAGAACGTTTGTGTTTTCCTTGGCGAAAACGCTCAAACAGAAAGGCTCGATCTTCGGCAGCTATGCCGTATCCGGTATCTTCTACATCAATAACAATCCAAGCTTTATCTTTTTGGTTGGTTGGCGTTTCAGAAATACGAATGTTGACTCCACCTGTATCAGTAAACTTAATGGCATTCCCTATGAGGTTGCTGATGACTCGCCTTAGCTCTAGCTTATCGCCCATAACTGTAGCAGCACTGTCACCTATTTCGTCTAAAGCTTTAGTATCTAATTTTATAGTTAAACCTTTCTCTATTGCCAACGGGCTTAGTTCTTGAGCAACTTCTTCGACAATCTGCCGCATATTACAGCTATCGAGTTGCATGGTTTTTTTACCTGCCTCAAATCGGTACACTTCTAGCAGGTTGTTGACCATTTCTAGTAAATTTTGATTGCTCCGAATCATTGCGGCGATCGCCTCTTTCATTTCTGGCGATATTTTGCAGAATGCTTCTTGATCGAACAAATTTAGCATCCGATCTGCTGCCACTAGCGGGGTTCGCAAATCGTGAGTGAGACGAGACACGAAGTCTTCCCGCATTTTTGCCATCTTTTTCTGCTCGTCGATGCTGTGTTTGAGACGCAGTAGCGATCGCACTCTCGCTAGGAGTTCGTCTTGGTCAAATGGTTTGCGGATAAAATCATCAGCACCTGCATCCAAGCCTTCCACAACACTCACTTCAATGTGTGCTGTTAACAGCAAAATGGGTATATATTCTATCTCTGGATTATTGCGTATTCGACGTGTTACCTCATACCCATCCATTCCTGGCATCATGACATCTAACAGAATTATGTCTGGAGGAGATTTGATAATTTGCTTTAAAGCACTTGCTCCATCTGATACTAAGTCCACCTCATACCCTTCTACTTCCAACATTGTTTGAAGTAAGATGAGATTATCAACAGTATCATCAACAGCAAGAATCCGATCTACTTTAGAATTTTCGCCAGACATCATAAATTTATCGACTTTTTTTTGAAAGAAATTTATATCTCGAGCTTCTTTACTAATCTTAAAATTATACTTCCCTACTGTTCCTTTGCGTACCTTCTGGGGCAAAGCGAGCCATCTCTTGCTGACGCCATATATTTGTGCTTGTTGAATAAGTTAGACCAGTCCCTTTCCCGTCACCACTTTGTCGAGCTGGTACTAGTATTTGACGGGGTATCTCAATCTGAAAAACCGATCCCTCTCCCAAGCGACTTTCTACAGAAATTGTGCCAGCCATCATTTGTAATAAGGCTTTAATAATTGGCAAACCCAAACCCGTACCAGGGTACTTTCGAGTTATACTCTGATCGACTTGCCGAAAAGCCTCAAAGATATGTTGTACATCCGCCGGATCGATCCCAATTCCAGTATCGTAAACTGCAAGCTGCACTTTTTCGGCAGCAAGTTGTTTCACTTCAACTCTAATACTTCCAGACTCCGTAAACTTAATGGCATTTGAAAGCAGGTTTGTTACAATCTGTCGTACACGAGTTGGATCGTTAAATATCGTAGAGTTGGGCAATTCTATTTTAACCTCCAAAGACAAATTCTTCTCCTGGGCTAGCGATCGCATTTCTGCTACAGTAGCATTAACAACCTTTGATAAATCAAATATTTCTGGCTTTAAATCTAACTTTCCTGCTTCTAGTTTAGAAAAATCAAGAACCTCATTGAGCAACATGAGTAAATGTTTGCCATTGTTCAAGATACGCTCTACCATATCCTTCTGCTGATGTGTTAATGATCCGCATTTCGGTCGCAATAACAACTGAGAAAACCCAATGATGGCATTCATTGGAGTTCGCAATTCGTGAGAAATAGTTGCTAAAAATTGCGACTTTAGCTTGGATGCTTCTACTAGTTTCAAATTTTGTATTTCAATTTGTTTGCGATGAACTTCTAATTCCTGGTTTTTCCGGGTGAGGAGATCGTTACTTTCTCTTAACTGCTGATTGGCTAATGCCACCTGCATTTCCGCTTTGTAAACCCGAATCGCATTTCGTAACACCTGTGCCAAGATTTCTGGAGATATTCTAGACTTCGAGAGGTAATCAATAGCACCAGCTTTCATAAGCTCTACTGCTATTTGTTCATCTCCCTGACCTGTAAGAACCACTACTGGCACTTTAATTTCTTGTAAGCGTAAATTTTGAAGTAGACTTAAGCCATCCTGGTCTGGTAAGCGATAGTCGAGAAAGACACAATCATAAGAACTATTGGATAATGCAGCGATCGCACTATTGCCGTCACCCACCTCAAAAAGTTGCATTTGTACGCCAGCTTTCGTTAGTGCGCGACGCACTGCCATGCGGTCTATTTCATCATCGTCTACAACTAAAACTTTTAGTTTTTCTTCCATCGCTCTGAGCTTTTGCCATTTTTCAACACAGAAACCGCGTATTACATTTACTTCTTGTATAATCTATTTCTTTTGCTTTAACTGTCATTAATATCATTTTATTAAAGTATTAACTGTAGTTACCAAAACCTTTTAGTTTAGTCACTGGTCACTGGTCACTGGTCACTGGTCACTGGTCACTGATTAAGGCATTTCGCATAATGTCCAATATTTATTTAAAGTTGCCATTAACTCGATAAAATTATTAAATGTAACAGGTTTAAGAATATAACCCGCAACATTTAGATTATATGCTTCCACTCTGTCCTTATCTTGATTAGATGTTGTCATAACTACCACAGGAGTCGCCCGTAGTTGAGCATCGGAACGTAATTCTTGAAGGAATTCAATCCCGCCCATCTTAGGCATATTTAAATCTAACAAAACTAACCGTCTTTCTAATGGCACTTCTGGTGGTTGACCTTTGTTGTCTCGTAACATTGACAACGCTTCTATGCCATTTGTGGCAAGATATAGGGGATTATTAATATTTACTTTTTTGAATGCCCGTTTGACATTCATTACATCAACTTCGTCATCCTCCACCAATAAAATGTTAATAGTTCTTTCTGACATTTCCTTTGATTAAATACAGTGTACTCAAACTCTATTTCGGGCAAGCGAAACAGATGTTTCATTTTTAAAGGCTAATAATTTTACTTTGACATTGAATGACAATAGTATCATACTATTAGCATTAATAAAAATGATTATATATATAGCAAAACAAGCCAAGTCTTAGTAAAACGAAGTACCCGACTCAGCCCCAAATAGATTGTAATTGTAAAGCGAGGAGTGCGTCTTCAGCCATTGGTCAGAGGTGCATGAAAATCATGAATTGGCGATTGGGGATTGGCGATTGGGGATTGGGGATGAGTTATTCTCCTAGTCCCTAGTCCCCATTGCCCCTCAACAAGGAGGGTATCCCGAGTTCCCCAGTCCCTATTCCCTACTCAAGCGGTTTTTTAAGCCAAGTAAAGCGAAAAGTACTGCCTGCAACTTCTTGGGACTCCAATGAAATTGTGCCACCTTCAGCTTCAACAATTTTCTTCACAATCGCCAAACCAACTCCAGTGCTTTCTTTTTGGTCGCGAGCTTCTAGAGTCTGGAATATTAGAAAAACTTTCTCGTAAAATTCAGGGGCGATTCCTGGTCCATCATCAGAGACAGCAAATTCATAAAACGCTCCTCTGTCTTCTACAGAAATTTTGACGAGACCGTCAGTTCTAGAATGGTGCTTGATGGCATTCCCAATGAGATTGCTAAATATCTGTAGCAGAGGTAAGCGCTTGGTTACAAAGATAGGCATACCTAGTTCTACGTCAATAACAAACGTAGGCGGCGGACAAAGAGAATCAACAACCTCTTTAATTAAAGAAGCAACATTGACCATTGAGAGAGGTGCTTGAGTGCGTCCAACTCGCGAATATTCTAACAACCCGTTGATTAACGCTTCCATTCGACGCACTCGTCCTCTCAACAAGCGCATCTGCTGTTGGTTTTCTTTAGGAAGACTGTCTCCTAGATCTTCTTCCAACCATTCTGAAAGGTTAGCAATTGCGCGTAAGGGTGCTTTCAGGTCGTGAGACGCCACGTAAGCAAACTGATCGAGTTCGTCATTACGTTTTTTTAACATTGCTGTGGTTTGCGCCAGAATAGTGTTTACACGTGTTAACTCTTCCGCTCGTTGTAGCAATGCCATTTCTGCTGCTTTACGCTCGTTAATTTCTTCTATGACAGCAATGAAATATTTGGATTTCTCTGGAGGGGATACGGTGGATATGGAGGAAGCTGCTCCTTTGTCTCCCCCCTGTGTTCTTTCTTCCTGAGCCAAAGAAACGGTTAAATCGATCCAAACAATTGAGCCATCCTTGTGAATGTATCGTTTTTCCAATGAATACTGTTCAATTTCACCCGCCAGTAGTTGCTTGATGCAGTTTAAATCTTGTTCTAGATCGTCCGGATGGGTAATGTCTTGAAATTTTTGTTCTAAAAGTTCTTGATGGGAATAACCGACAATTTCACATAATTTTTGGTTCACTCGCAACCATCGACCATCTATAGCTACATGAGCAATACCAACAGCTGCTTGTTTAAAAGTCGCACGAAACCGTTCGTCCGTTTCCAGTAATGCTTGCTCTGCTTGCTTTTGTTGTGTAATATCATCAAAGACAATTCCAATACACTGCTCTGGTAAGGGAAATACTTTGATGCTAAAAAATTTCCCAAATATGTGTTCGTTGCTACAGTAGGTTTCATGTCGATCTATTTGGCGATCCCACATTGCCACTTCTACGTACAATTCCAAAGTATCCCTGTTCTCTTTGTACGCATGAGGAAAGCATTCCGTAATTCTTTGACCGATAAAGTTTTCAAGAGACATTCCTGTCAGGTGGCTTGCTGCAGGGTTGCTAGTGACCAATCGAAATGAAGTCACATCTTGAGGATCTTCTAGATGCCATACAATCAAGCCAAACTGCATATTTTTAACAATATTGGCATAAAGCTCTAGTTGTACCTTTTCTGCCTCTAAACGTGAGTTCATTCCGTGATTTCCTAATTGAGTAGTAGCAGATTTAGAAGGATGTGACATCTCTAAAAGTTGTTGAAACTCAATAATATTTCTACAATCTATTTTGACTTTTAATTGTTATCGTCTTTCAAGGAACTTGTCTTGATTTAATAGAAAAGAATAATTCTTATTTTAAATTGTAATGAAAATTTCATATTATAATCAGAGATTATTACTCCCTTCTCGCCAGAAGATTACCTACACACGTAGGGTGGGCAGTGCCCACCCTACAAAAATCGGTAATTTTAGAACGGAAAGGGAGTCATCACATTTAATATAGAAATCCTATTTAATTTTTGAAACATATGTATGGTGGGCATTGCTTACCATCAAATCTTTTTGTGGGCAAACTCCTCTCAACGCGCATAAAGATGCGCATGAGGGTGGCTCCCCTACATAACTTAAAATTGTTTATAAATGATTTAGGATTAATATATGATAGCTTAGGCAAGAGATAAAGAGAGTGTCAAATCTTCCCTATTTACATAATTTTGCCTGCTTTTCAAGACTTATATAGTAAAAACTAGAAATATTGTATAAGTATCTACAATATTTTGTAAAGAAGTCATATATCTCAAGCTAGATATAGATCTGTATCCAATGACAAAGAGATAGAAAATCCCTTATTTCTATCGGTGGATGTAAGATAGAGTAAATATCATCTATCCTAAGTGTTGAAAAACAATAAAAACGTTTGCGTTTTAGTCGGCTATTGACAGATGCAACCAGGAGCGAGCGAGTGTAACGATGAGCGAAATTAGTATTGTTCTCATTGAAGATCATGACCTAACACGAATGGGGCTGAAAGCTGCGTTACAATCTAACAGCACACTTCGAGTTATTGGCGAAGCACCAAATGCTAGTAAAGGATTAAAACTTTTAGAAACAGCTAAGCCAGACGTTGCTGTTGTAGATATTGGTTTACCCGATATAGATGGAATCGAGTTGACCCGAAGATTTAGGCAGTGGCAAGCAGAATCAGGCGATACAGCAACAAAAATCCTCGTACTGACGATGGATCACACAGAAGATGCAGTACTTGCCGCTTTTGCAGCAGGGGCTGACTCATACTACATGAAAGATACTAGCATTGACAAGTTAACTGAGGCAATCCAAGCGACTCATACGGGTAACTCCTGGATAGATCCGGCGATCGCAAATGTTGTATTGCGTCAAATGCGGCAAGGTCTACCGGAAGATCAGCCTACCGATAAGCCAAAAACCGTCAAAATAGAAGCACTATCTTCAGAGTACGAGCAAGTCCTAGAAACCTACCCACTGACACAAAGGGAACTAGAGATTCTAGAGTTAATCGTAGCTGGATGCAGTAACGGACAAATTGCTGAGAAACTGTATATCACAGTTGGTACAGTTAAAACTCACGTCCGTAACATTCTGAACAAACTCTGTGCTGACGACCGTACTCAGGCTGCTGTTCGTGCTCTCCGTTCTGGATTAGTTGCATAAAACTGATAAGGAGAAATGAACTTTTTTATGAGTTCTGCCATGTTTTTCAGTTAAATTTAACTATTACTTAGAATTAGGAACAGTTTGCCCAAACTTTACAAGATAATACACTATTGAGAGTATAAGGTCTCCATGAGGTAGGGTGGGCAGAATATGTCCACCTCATACAGTATTAGGGGCATTCCTACCACAAACAAATAACCACAAGATTTATAACTCTTGCGACAGAATAGGCATTGAACTTGTGATAGAAGAGGTTACTAATTTGTTTTGTTAAATTAACTTTTAAATCATTAAGAAATGAAGGGTTTAACTTATGAACATCATTGCTTGGATCGTATTAGGTCTAATTGCTGGAGCAATTGCCAAAGCTATTTATCCCGGTCGTCAAGGTGGTGGAATTCTTTCCACAATGATTCTTGGTATTATTGGTGCTTTCATCGGAGGTGCTTTAGTTACTTTCTTGGAAACGGGAACGATACAATTTGCTGCTGCTAGCTTGAGTATTCCTGGTCTACTTGTAGCAATTCTTGGAGCCATGATTGCTATTTTCTTATGGGGTTTAATAACTCGTAATGCCGCTTAGCAGTAACAACCTGACCAGTGACCAAATAATCCCTATTTTTAAAAGTATGGATTTGAATAATGAATTCATTTCTCTTATTCCATAACAAATTTAGGGGTTTTTTCAAAGTATTAGTGACTGGTCATCTAACATAGCATAATTATCATAAAAACTTAATAATTTATATATGTTGGTGAAAAAAGTAAAAGATTCGGTTAATTAATTTATCAAATTAACTGATTTTTTTTATTTAAGTTAAAATTAAGAGAAGCATTTTTTGATATTTGAAACCAATTTGAAGTTCATGTTTACCCCACCCTAACCCTCCCCTTTCCAAGGGGAGGGAACAGGAGATTCAATTTCCCCCCTTTCCAAGGGGAGGGAACAGGAGATTCAATTTCCCCCTTTCCAAGGGGAGGGAACAGGAGATTCAATTTCCCCCTTTCCAAGGGGAGAGAACACGAGATTCAATTTCCCCCTTTCCAAGGGGAGAGAACACGAGATTCAATTTCCCCCCTTTCCAAGGGGGGATTAAGGGGGGTAAATTTGACGTTAAAACCTCAATTTATAGGGAGCATCCCAATTTATAAGCTATTTCATACTTGTATGTACGCAGTATTGAAAATTGCCAAGTACTGTAGGTAGGGCTATGCCGTACAAAAGCTTTATGTAGTAGGCAATGGTTACTCTACGTATATTTCAAAACTTAAATAGGATTGCTATATTTTGAAAAAATTAAACAAAAACTAGATTATGGGTATAGCAAGAAATCGTCAGAAAAAAATTTGGATAACTGAGATTAACGACATTATCAGGGGTGCTTGTGGAGGATTTTTATTTGGTATTCCTTTGCTTTATACAATGGAAGTTTGGTGGATTGGCTCGCGAGCTAATCCACCAATAGTGATGTTAGCTATAGCACTTCTGTTCGTTGTAGTTTTCTTACTAAATCGCACGGAAGGTTTCAAAAAACACAAACGGAACTGTCCACTTTATCAATCAATTACAGATACGGTAGAAGCTATGGCAATAGGGATATTTTGCTCTAGTTTCGTATTGATACTATTACAAGAAATTACACTGGAATTACCTCTAAAAGAAGCTTTAGGTAAAATTATTTTTGAAGGGGTTCCATTTACTTTAGGGGTAGCTTTAGCTAACCATTTTTTAGGAGATACGCGGAACAGTAATACACAAGAACAAACCAATCGCAAAAACGATGGAAACTCTGAAGGGTTAAGTGCTACTCTTGCTGATATTGGTGCTACCTTAATTGGTGCAACTGTAATTGCTTTCAACATTGCGCCCACAGATGAAGTTCCAATGTTAGCAGCAGCAGTTTCCCCTCCTTGGCTATTGGTTATTATGGCTTCGTCTTTAGTAATTTCCTATGGTATTGTATTTGAAGCGGGATTTTCAAATCAGCAAAAGCGCCGACAGCAAAAAGGCATTTTTCAAAGACCTTTAAGTGAAACAGTAATGTCTTACCTCGTTTCACTGCTAGCAGCTACATTTATGTTGTGGTTCTTTCAGCAATTAACTTTTAACGATCCTTGGACAATTTGGTTAGAACACACACTGCTGCTAGGTTTACCAGCAACTATTGGAGGCGCAGCAGGAAGGTTAGCAGTATGAGTCAACAAATAAACGAATATACAGATTCTGAAAAAGAACAACAGCTACCAAAGCGTAGTCTTGCAGAATGGGTTACTTTCGGATCTGCATCATTTATCTTAGCAGTGGTTATTAGTTTAGTCTGCTACACTTGGATAAATGATAAACAAGAACCTCCTGTCCTTTCTATTAGTAACAAACAAGCGACTCGACAAGTTAACGGACAATTTTATGTTCCTTTTGAGATTGTTAATACAGGAGGAGAAACGGCAGAGTCAATTCAAGTTGTTGGTGAGTTACGGATGAATGGTGAAGTGATGGAGACAGGGGATGTTCAGATAGATTTTTTATCTACTAATGAAACGGAGAAAGGAGCTTTTATTTTTAGCCGCGATCCCCAACAAGGTGAGTTAAGTATAAGAGTTACTAGTTATAAATTGCCTTAATTAATTAATTGTTAGTGGATAGTAGTTAGTCGTTAGTTGCTAAGGAAATTCTGACTAACCACTAACCACTAACTACTAAACATTCGTTTTTGCTTTAGAAAGAATGCCATTTTCGTCTTCATCATATCTTTGATGAACCGTTTCCCAAGCTGCTTGTTCAGCCTTAGATTCATCGTTTGTTTCCTTTATTACGGAATTATAGCGCTCAATGAACGTGCTCTGAGCTTCAGCCGAAAGATGGGAACGAATTTCTGGAGACAAATCTTCTGGGCTGTTACAACCACCAGTGCATGCACGAGGTAACGCTTGCTCGATTGTATGAACTTCTTCACCACCTGCACTCTGGAGTAAAAGCTGAAACTCTCCAGAACGAGCGGCTGGAACTTCTGTCATAACCAAGAATTCACCTGCTTGCAAGCGCGTTTGATAAATTGCGGCTTTATCCTCAGGCATTCCCAATGCAGTTAAGACAGATACTAAACCTGCACCTGCACTTCCTGCGATCGCACCACTAGCCGCTCCTAATAGTATTGCACCAATAGGACCTGCTGCAACAATCGGACCGACAAAAGGAATAAAGAGTACGCCAACACCAGTCAGCAAGCTAAGGAAAGAACCGAACAAAGAACCAAAGATTGCTCCTGTTCTCAATCCTCCTAAAATGACATCTCTTTTACTAATAAAGCCAGCGATTCGGGTTTCCGATTGAAAATTTCTACCCATAACTGAGATATGGTCTCTCGATACACCCCGATCTATTAAACGTCGAATGACATCATCAACTTGGCTTTGCTCTTTAAAAACTGCTGAGATAGTACGCTCTGCTTTGTATGTTTCTGACACCCGGATACTCCTTTTATTGTTGGGGACTGGGGATTGGGGCTTGGAGACTGGGAGCAATTTCATGGAATCCAGAATAGAGTTCTTAATGACTTCCAAATCCCCAATCCCCAGTCCCCAATACCCAGACTATACACCTACGGGGGTTTTTGTTTGTTCTAATCTATTTGAACCATCAGCTTGAACAGACTGTCCTTCAATAAAAGAACGTAGCATCCAAGCCATTTCCTCATGTCCTTCCATCAACCCAGTTAAGAAATCAGCAGTTCCTTCATCGTGGAAATCTTCGCTACTGCGATCTATATGCTCCCGCAAATTGCGAATGATCTGTTCGTGATCGTCTACTAATATAGCCACCATTTCAGTTGCTGTAGGTACATTACCACCCTGTTCTTTAAGAGTAGCGAGTTCGAGAAATCCTTGCAGAGTGCCAACTGGATAGCCACCTAGAGTCCGAACTCGCTCAGCTAAAGAATCAATGGTTTCAGTCAGTGTTTGATACTGTTCTTCCCATAGTTGGTGAAGAGTCCGGAATTGAGGTCCTATAACATCCCAATGAAACTTCTTAGTTTTCACTAAAAGTAGGTAGGTATCTGCCACATCTTTATTCAACAACTCAATAACGCCTTGACGTTGCTCGTCTGTCAAACCAATATTTAACTTACGCATAACTCGGAATTCCTCAGCTATCTTCTTTATCTAAGTTCACAACTTTTATTCCTTATCATCATCAACCTAAGGAAGGATCGTTATTACAAAACTTACGACTTATCGTAGTATTTTACGGATTTCACGCCTTGCCGTAAAATATTAAATAGAAATAGGCATCTTGCTATCGGCGAGCGAGATGCCTATCCTATCAGTAAGATGGTGTATCTTTAATCAACGGCTTAAAACTGAATATTTCAAACCGCTATCTAGTTTTGAAACGCATTTCAAAAAAACTATTCTGATTCAGTAAGAGTATGAAATGTTATGTTAGCGCTTACCTGTCACTTTGTCTAACAAGTTCTTCACTTCATCTTCTACTGTTTCCGCATTGCCTGAGTTTTCAGGGCGCTTCTGCTTCTCAATATCGGCTGTACCCTGAATTTCATTTAACCCACCGCCCTTTGTAGCTTCAATTTGGTCTTCAGCACTTAAAGGTGGCTTTGCAGAAGCTTCATCAGTTCTTTTCTGTGTCTCTAGTAACTGTGTTGTAGCCTCTCTAGGATCGCTTGTTTTGGTTCCAACTGCTGCTGCTACAGGAAAAGCATTGGAGAAAAACAACACGGTGCATACGATCGCAACAATTACAAAACGTACTGGACGTAGCATAGATAAACTAAAACCAACTTTCTTCATCTAAAATCCTCCTCATGATTTGCCTATCCAAAAATCACGCATACACTGCTTTGAGTACAAACAAATAAGCAAAGTATAAATACTTGTCTGCACTCAATTTTGGATACCATATATAGTAAACTACAATTGATACCCTTTGAAAGAGTTTTGAGAAGTAATAACTAAGCAATCCTAACTGAAGAAAGAAGCTCAAAGCTTTTCTATATATGCTTCTACTTTCCTTAGGGAAGATTGCAGCCTTCTAGGATACCTATCGATATGGGTTAGCTTACTATTTTTTTAATACAAAAGCACTGGATTATGTATCGACCGGGAGAATGAACTTTTACTCCATTCCTATCAATCTGCAGATAGACCTAATTTGACACTTTCAGTGGGCGCGTTAGCAATCTCTTGCTGTTGTTTACAATGATTGAGATTTTGCTATAAGTATTCCATTTTATGCTACTTGTCCCCAATCGGACAACATCATTACTTGCTTTTTTTATAAGTTCAATAACTGGATTACTAACATACAATAGGGAGATTGTCTATTTCACAAGAACATCTCACCCTATGCTTAAATTTCTTTGTAAATTAATAGGATTGCAATATCAAATCAATGGTATACACTCTGATTTCTTTATAATCTATTTATAATTAACTCTAAATACATGACCTTTTCTAACATTTAGTCACTTAATTATCAATACTTGTCGGTTAAGCCTTTTTTTCCTCTCCTGCAACCCCTGCTAAATATGTAGTAGTAGTGCATCTAGGCTTAATTGGTAGGTAGAAATTAATCGGTTAATTAGTTTCTTTTCTTTCCCCCCTGCGCCCCTGCGCCCCTGCACCCCTGCTGTCTCAACCCACCATTTTAAGGTGGACGCGGTAGTAGGGTGGGCACTGCCCACCATTAACTGTTGGTGGGCAGTGCCCACCCTACTTAACCGAGTAGTATTGACTTAATTATCTGCAATTATTGAAAAAATTAAACATTCTACATAAATACGTTCTGACTCTTTCTCACTGTTTCATGCTATGAAAATACTAAACTCTCTACAATAGATCGCAAACAGAACTATGGCAACTCAATTCAAAGGAAAAATTGGTGTTCTCATTGAAGAAAATTTTGGCCAAACTGAATATAGAAAGTTTAATAAATACTTCCCCAAACATGGCTATGAAGCTGATTATATTTCTCATATTTGGGGTAATTCATAGAGGACGCCCACGCCACAATTTAGAGCATTTATTTCTTACAAATCCTTAAACCAGCCGTTTTTTCTCGTAAAAATTTAGGAGTCAAACATAGACCGCATGAGCTTTTCTTTTGCAGATACAATTGCAAGCTACATTACATACTTCAACCGCGACGAAAAAGTTTTGGAATTAAAACATTAGACGGACGAGAATTTAAAGCTTATCTGACACCAAGTATTTACGGGGGCTTTTTGAAGAAATAAAAGACACCATGTTCATTAGCAAGTGGCGTGCGACTGCGGAGCGTCCTCTCCCGTCCCATATTAGTGGCGGGCTAGAAGCTCCGCAGTCGCCTCAACGGGGGAACCCCCGCACGGTGAGCCAGCGCTGCAGGAGGGTTTCCCGAACTCACAGCGACTGGCGAACCCCAAAGGGGCGCTGCTCTGGAAACCACAAGAAATTTTGGGAGATTTTTTTATTTGGAAATCCCCAAGCTTGGATAGTTCGTAAATTCTATGCTTCGCGGGAAGCTTCGATTAACAAAGTCTTACCTTGTGTTGTTGGTACTTTCACTACCGTTTTCTTACTAAACACCAGTTCGTTATCCACAACATCAATCGCTATAGTATCACCAGGTCCAAAGGTATTCTCCAACAACTTAGTTGCCAATAGGTTTTCTACTTCCCGTTGAATTGCCCGTTTTATTGGTCTTGCACCGTAAGCTGGATCGTATCCCACTTCCACCAAGCGATCGCAAGCTGTAGCAGATATTTCCAAGGAAATTTTCTGTTCGTTGAGGAGACTTTCCACCCGTTTGAGTTGAATGCGGACAATTTGGCGCATTTCGCTGCGATTGAGAGTGTGGAACAAAATGGTATCATCAATCCGGTTAAGAAACTCCGGACGGAAGTGAGAACGCAAAGCATCCATTACCCGATTCTGCATTCTTGCATAATTAGCGTCATCCCCAGAGATATCCAGTATGTGTTCGCTACCGATATTACTCGTCATCACAATCACGGCGTTGCGAAAATCAACCGTCCGTCCCTGGGAATCAGTAATTCTACCATCATCGAGCACTTGCAACAGAATATTAAACACGTCGGGATGAGCTTTTTCCACCTCATCCAGTAACACCACCGAGTAAGGACGGCGGCGAACCGCTTCTGAAAGCTGACCTCCTTCCTCATAACCCACATACCCTGGAGGCGCACCTACCAAGCGAGATACGGAGTGTTTCTCCATATACTCCGACATATCCAACCGTACTAAAGCGTCAGCCGAATCAAAGAGAAACTGTGCCAAAGCACGAGCCAGTTCCGTTTTCCCCACACCCGTCGGTCCCATAAACAAGAAGGAACCAATAGGACGACTGGGGTCTTTCATCCCCGCACGGGCGCGACGAATGGCTGCAGCAACAGCCGATACAGCTTCCTGCTGTCCAACCACTCTTTCGTGCAGGTGATTTTCTAATTGCAACAACTTTTGCCGTTCCGATGCCAACAGACGATTTACAGGAATCCCCGTCCATTTAGCGACAATTTCTGCAATATCGGCTTCCGTCACCTGTTCTCGCAGTAAAGTCGCTCCCGTACTTTGAATTTCTAGCAGTTGTGTTTCTTTTGCTTCGCGATCGCGCTGCACTCCTTCCAACTTACCATACTTCAACTGTGCCGCTTTATTCAGATCGTAGGCACGTTCCGCTTGTTCGATTTGCACCCGCAACTTTTCTTCTTCCTGTTTCAAAGCACTAATTGCTTCCAACAGTTGCTTTTCACCCTGCCATTGATTGTTTAACTTTTGCTGTTTGTCCGTCAAACTGCCGATTTCTTGTTCAATGCGCTCAAAACGCTCTTTCGTTTGAACCGTCGCCTTTTCTTCCCCAGCCAGAGATAACTTTTCCATTTCCAACTGCATCAATCGGCGGTCAATGATTTCCAATTCTGTTGGCTTGGAAGTAATCTCCATTTTCAACTGTGCGGCAGCTTCATCTACCAAGTCAATCGCCTTATCAGGTAAGAAGCGGTCGGAAATATACCTTGCTGATAATGTTGCTGCAGCAACCAATGCTGAGTCAGAAATTTTCACATTGTGATGGACTTCGTAACGCTCTTTCAATCCTCGCAAAATGGAAATAGTATCCTCCACACTCGGCTGATCTACAAAAACTTGTTGAAAGCGCCGTTCTAAAGCCGCATCTTTTTCAATAAATTTACGGTACTCATCCAAAGTTGTTGCCCCAATACAACGCAGTTCTCCCCGTGCGAGCATTGGTTTGAGTAAATTCCCTGCATCCATTGACCCCTGTTGGTTGGAACCCGTACCTACAACAGTGTGCAGTTCGTCAATAAACAGAACAATTTGCCCGTTTGATTCGGTCACCTCTCGCAACACCGATTTCAAACGGTCTTCAAATTCACCTCGATACTTTGCACCAGCAATCAAACTTCCAATGTCCAGAGCGATCAGCTGACGGTTTTTCAAAGACTCAGGAACATCACCATTCACAATCCGAAGTGCTAACGCTTCTGCGATCGCAGTCTTACCGACTCCAGGTTCCCCAATCAATACTGGGTTATTTTTACTACGGCGAGACAATACCTGTATGACCCGACGAATTTCATCATCCCGTCCGATAACCGGGTCTAATCTACCAGCTTTTGCTTGTTCTGTCAAGTCCCTGCCAAACTTTTGTAAAGCTTCGTAACGAGACTCCGGACTTTGGTCAGTCACCTTTTGACTGCCCCGAACCGATTTAATAGTAGCCTCTAGCTTAGCTGCATCTACATTAAAACTTTTCAGTACCTTTCGTCCAATGCGATCGTCCTCAGTAAAAGCCAAGAGTAAGTGTTCAACCGAGATAAAACCATCCTTCATTCTTGCTCTTGCTTCCTCAGCCTTATCTAGCATAAAGTCTAAGCTACGACCCAGGTAAAGTTGGTCATTTTTCCCCACTTTTGCCTGACGTTGGGTAAAAGCTTCAAGTTGTTGTTGCAAGCGAGAAGGGTCAATTTCACACCGACTAAAAATGCGTGTTGCTAGTCCTGTCGGTTCTTCCAACAGAGCAAGCACCAGGTGTTCGACATCAAGTTGCTGTTGTTGATAGGCGCGGACAATATCTTGCGATTTGACAATTGCTTCCCAAGCTTTATCAGTAAATTTATTCGGATCTGTAGGCTGCATCTTTACGATTTTGGATTTTAGATTTTAGATTTTAGATTTTGGATTTTAAACTAAGTATAGGGGTTAGGGGTTAGGGGTTAGGGAGTAGGGTAGAGAGATTTTTCCCCTCTCGTTTCTACAATGCCACCACAGAATGTACTTGTTGTGGGCTACTACCTCAATACTTTATAGTATTTTAACTACTTGAGGCTGAGCCTTGCGGTAGGCATTCCAAAGTGACAGCCTGTGAAACCTGTCCACCGCAGTGACTCCTCTGCCTTGTTACTGACATTATTGGCTTTAAGCTGTTACGGAAAATAGCGATAAATCTCCTTACGGTGTAGCGCGAGTGCCTTTATGAATTCAAAATATAGTGTACTTTTGAGAGCTTTGAGGTCTTTGAAAAAACTAGGAAGGTACTGGGTGTTCACTCTTTTTCAAGCTCTGCTAGTGCTTCATTGAGGCTAAATAGTGTTTCGTCTCGGACTTGCCTCCATCGCAAGAATTAGTCCTTCATCCTCAAAAACGTCCAGCAAACACTGATAATCATTAAAATCAATGACCACTTTTTGAATGTTGCCTTCCGTGTAAGTGATTAATTCTTTGGCGGGTATTTATCAGCTTTCATTTTTTAGCTTTGGTAAGCGTAGTACAACTGTAACCTTTTTTCAACTCCCTTCTTAACTATAAGAGATCGTTTATAAAGCAAATCGCCAAATGTATTGTGTAGGTTGGATAGAACGAAGTGACACCCAATAATTCGATGAAATGTTGGGTTTCGTTCCTCAACCCAACCTACTTTGTTGGTATTACCGAGTCCCTAGTCCCCATTGCCCCTCAACAAGGAGGGGACCCCGAGTTCCCCAATCCCTAATCCCCAATCCCCTAAAACACAATCACCGTTCTGAGAGTCCCTTGCCAAATGGTACTGCTGGAAGTACTGTTATCAGCATTTGTGACTACCGACAATATAGGAGTAATACTGAGATTATCGTTTAATTCTAAATTGTAAAATGTTTCAAAACTAACTTGATTTGCATTTCCCAGTTTGTTGGTGACGAAAGGTTGACCAACAGCGATACCTGCCGTCGTTCCTGGAATGAAGAGGTTACGAAGACCCAATCCCACTGCCCAAGTAAAGGAATGTAAATCTAAGTCCTGGTTGATGGCAGTATTAAATCCTTCATAATTCCCAAATCCCAGGCGAGTGAATACTCCTATATAACGGTTTAGGGCATACTCGCCATTAACGCCAAAGGCGTTAATGTCAGTGTTATTTATTTCAGCATTTGTATATTGTAATCTTAATGCAAAGCGATCGCGGGCAGTATATTCCAGTTCTACGCTCGTTTGATACCTGTCCCCAAAAAAACCACCATCAGTACTTGAGTTGGGATTATTAGCATCAGCAGCAACGTACAGAGAACGGAAAGTAAACGGTCCCCTACCTGGGTTCCATGCGAGGACAGCGCCTGCACCTCCATTGCGGTCAATTTGATTTTGAACAATCAGAGGATTATTTAGGAAAAAGCTAGAACTAAAATCAACAGCTTCGTTGTTAGCATAGGTGTTGCGATCGATAAAATCCCTTGGCGAGATTTTTGCCCCAACCGTCACTGCTAAATCGGAAACCGGGCGAAAAGTGTAATATAAGCGCCTGAGACTGAGACTGGCATCAGATTCTATGTAATCTAACCCACCTCCATTAGCAATAAAACCAGTTGTTCCCAACAAGTTGACATTTTTTTCTTGCGCTTGTCCAATAGTATCGAGACCGTTATTACCTGCTTCCAACTGAGTCAAAAGTAAATCTTGACCGTTAAAACTTGTTACAAGATTTAACCGTTCGCGAGTAATTATGCTAGTTCCAGAATTGCTACCCTCAGTCAGGGCAAGAATCACCTGTCCTTGGAGTTTAGTTGTAGTCGAAAATTCATTCGCCTCAAGTTGAGTCGTTCGATTTTCAGTAGACGTTATTCTTTGCTGCAATTGATCCAAAGCAGAACGATAATCCCTTTGCAATCGCCTTAAAGTCACTAAATCCTCTTGAATGTACTGCTCCCCAACAGCATTAACAATTAAGCTATCCACTTTATCTAGAGTAGCCGCCAGGGCAGCAGCAAATTCATAACGAGACAAAGGACGGTTACCGCGAAACTTACCATCAGAATACCCAGAAAGAATGCCGTAGCGTTCCATAAGCGATCGCAATGCCTGATAAGCCCAGTCAGTTGGTTGAACATCAGACAATTCCGAAACCGAAGTTGGCGGTGCAAACTCTTGAGTCCTAGTGTCAGATATAGCTAAATCATCCGTAATATCTACAAATAATTCATCCGTTTCATCTGTTTCCTCATCCGTTGCCACATCCATTGCTGTAGAAAAAGCAGCCTCTTGACGCTGTAGAGAAGGCAAAGAACTCGCTGCTGAAGGAAAACATAATTGGCTAAAAATGATACAGCCAATTGAACTCCCCGCCAACAGTTTTTGAGAACGAATTCTCTGCCGGTTGCATTGCTTAACGCTCAACTCCATCACACCTTATGTTTTTAATTTAAGATTGCTAGGCAGTCACTTGCTGTGCAGTTTCTGGTTTAGCAGTAGACCCTTGAGTACCCAGTTGAATCAGTTCTACCTTATATCCATCGGGATCTTCCACAAATGCGATAACAGTAGAACCATGCTTCATAGGACCAGGTTCCCGCACTACTTTAGCACCATGTTTTTTAATTTCCTCACAAGTTGCGTAGATATCATCAACTCCAAGAGCGATATGACCGTATGCACTACCCAAATCATACTTGTCTACACCCCAGTTATAAGTTAGTTCCAGAACTGAGTGGTCGCTTTCGTCACCATAACCAACAAAAGCCAGAGTAAACTCTCCCCCAGGATAATCCTTTCGCCGCAAGAGTTTCATTCCCAGAACTTCACAATAAAACTTTAAAGATTCTTCAAGATTGCCTACCCGTAGCATTGTATGCAGCAGTCGCATAATTTTGCTCCTTTGATGGTTCCGCAATTTATTGTAATGGCGATTGGTCACTGGTCAGGTGGTCACTGGTCAGGTGGTCACTGGTCAGGTGGTCACTGGTCAGGTGGTCACTGGTCACTGGTCAGGTGGTCAGGTGGTCAGGTGGTCACTGGTCACTGGTCACTGACTAACCCTCCGCGATAACCCGTAATCAGGCGGCTACCATCTTTGAAAATATGAACTTCTATCTGGTCGCTAGCCCAAGTAATTTGGTCTTGAAAAGCTGGGTTTAGGACGTGAACTCGTTGATTGCTAGAAGAGACGGGAGAAACGGGTGAATTGATTGCCAGTGACTCAACGTATGGACCATCAATCAGAATATCCAACTGTTCCAACAAATCTCGAGCACCAGCAGGTCCGTGGGGCGATCGCAATTGTTCTATAGTAAAACCAGAAAAAGACATAACATTCAGCCCAGCTGCTTTCACTTTACGAGCAAGAGAAGCCAATGCAGGCGCTTGCCAAAAAGGTTCCCCCCCAGAAAATGTCACCCCTTGATTGCGGGGCTTGCTAAGAATTTTTTCAGCTAATATATCAACCGATACCAATTGATTAATTTCAAACGACCAAGATTCCAGATTAAAACAACCCGGACACTCCCGCGAACAACCCTGTACCCAAATAACAGCACGGCATCCGGGACCATTAACTTCTGATTCATCTACGTAGCCCATAATGTTGAGATATCCAGCCGGAATCTCAATCAAAGAAAGATAAGGATTTGTTTTCTGTTGGGTCATATGGATTTTGGATTGGTGATTGGCGATTGGCGATTGGCGATTGGCGATTGGGATTAGAGAAAAAGGTTCCCAGTCCCTAGTCCCCAGTCCCTAGTCCCCAATCCCCAGTCGCCATCCCTGGAAATCTTCGTTAATGTACGAGCAAATCGCCCTTGAAACCTTTATGCTAATGGTCGGAGAGTCACTGGACTGTTAGCCATTAGTTATTGACCAATGACAATTGACCAATGACAATTGACCAATGACAAAGGAGCGAGAACAAATGTTTGACACTGCCATCGATGCTATATTTGCTCGCGAAATTCTTGATTCTCGCGGCAGACCAACGGTTGAAGCACAAGTGTTTTTGGTAAATGGTGCTACAGGATTGGCGCAGGTTCCAAGTGGTGCGTCTACTGGCACTTTTGAAGCACACGAACTGCGGGATAACGACAAAAGCCGTTACGGGGGTAAAGGTGTACTTAAGGCGGTGCAAAATGTGAATGAGGTGCTGGCTCCGAAGTTAGCAGAAATAAATGTCCTCAATCAGGAACTTATTGACCGCACTATGCTTGACTTGGATGGTTCCCCTAATAAATCCCATCTCGGTGCTAATGCGATTCTAGCGGTTTCTCTAGCAGCAGCCAAAGCGGGTGCTGAATCTTCAGGAATGCCCCTCTACCGCTATTTAGGTGGTCCATTGGCAAATCTGTTACCCGTACCGTTAATGAACGTGATTAACGGTGGTGCTCATGCAGCTAACAACGTGGATTTTCAAGAGTTTATGATTGTTCCCGTTGGCGCACCTTCTTTCCGGGAAGCGCTGCGTTGGGGTGCAGAAGTGTTTGCGACTCTCAGCAAAGTCTTAGATGAAAAAGGTTTGCTTACTGGCGTAGGCGATGAAGGTGGTTTTGCCCCTAACCTGGAGTCAAATCAAGTGGCTTTGGAATTACTGGTTGCAGCTATTGAGAAAGCTGGATACAAACCAGGAGAACAAGTGGCGTTAGCACTGGATGTTGCTGCTAGTGAGTTTTACAAAAACGGGCAGTATGTTTATGATGGCAAACCTCATTCTGGTGCTGAGTTTATTGACTACCTCGGCAAACTTGTTGACCAATATCCTATCGTGTCCATTGAAGATGGTTTGCACGAGGAAGATTGGCAAAATTGGCAGTTACTGACTCAAAAGTTAGGTTCTCGCGTGCAGTTGGTGGGAGATGATTTGTTTGTCACAAACACCCAACGCTTGCAAAAAGGTATTGAACTCAAAGCTGGTAATGCCATTTTGATTAAACTCAATCAAATTGGTTCGCTGACAGAAACTTTGGAAACAATTGACTTGGCAACTCGTAATGGTTTCCGGTCAGTGATTAGTCATCGTTCTGGAGAAACAGAAGATACAACTATTGCTGATTTAGCCGTTGCAACCCGTGCAGGTCAAATTAAAACTGGTTCTCTGTGTCGTAGCGAACGAGTTGCAAAATATAACCGCTTGCTCCGAATAGAAGATGAACTTAGCGATCGCGCCGTGTATGCTGGTGCTGTGGGATTAGGTCCTCGCTAGGGACTGGGGACTGGGTACTGGAGATTGGGGGACAATGTAGCAGATTCCCCTCAACCTAGTTCCTAGTTCCTACTTTTCCAAGATAGTCACAGGACTGTAACATTCTACTGTGGCGTGCTCGAAAAGAGGAGGTGGAGATTTATGAGAGGTTCGATAGGAATGAAGACGTGACAGAGTTTCTGAATCTTTCCGAAGCACGACGTCCGGGACACGAGCAAAAAAGGGTTAATAATGATTTTGTTAGGTAATAGGCAAATATCTGATTGTGTCTTGATACTCGTTATCATCAGACGTACCTGCAATTAAAATCAACTCCTCAATTGTTTCTCCTATACTCATATTTGGATTCAAGATAAAAATTCCTGGCACATGACGATTCTGAGTTATGTGTTCAGTCAAGTGTGGGGGCATAGACGTGCGATTGTTTGTAACTAAAATGAAGCCATGCTCCTCACACCAAATAAGAATTTCTGGATCGAGTGTACCTTTTGGGGGTACTCCCTCATCACCAACAGCCAACACTATCAAACTAGGTTCTTGTCGAAGTAGTTGAATTTGATAAACGGGGTAGACATTTTCATCTATTAGATATCGAATCATCTTGGTCTTTTTCAACTACTTCTTGTGTATGATTAGGGATACTAAGTTCTCGTTGACGGCGAAGTGCTTTGTGTACTTCTGGATCTCGTCCATACTTAGCTATACGTTCCCGGACTCGGAGAATTACAGCATCAGGATTCATTTCCTGCGCCTTACGTTGCTGGTGACTCCACTCCAACCAGTCAGCAAAGTATTTACCAACTTCTTCCTTGTTATGAAGGTAATACAAAATCGTCGCGTAAACTTGCTCTAAAGTCAAAGTGCGAAACTTGGGGAGTATTTCCTCTGCAGATAACTTACGATGAATATACTCATAGAGAATACTTTCGATACCTACTCGCGTACCTTTGACCCGAATATCATTTGGTGTAAAAAAGTCAAAATAGTCTTCTAATTGCATAACCGTAAGGCTCATGACTAAACTCAACTATTACAATAATATTGCACAAATTTACGACCAAACACGTTGGTTAACAGAATCTGTGGCGGAAGAAGTTCAAACTTTATTCTCGACCTGACTTGTGCAACACCTGAGACATCTTTTCTAGAACCAGGTGTTGGTACGGGTTTAAATGTTCTTCCTCTTGTCAAACGTGGTTATTCTGTAACAGGAATAGATATCTCTAAAGAAATGCTGAATAGGTTCCGTGAAAAAATAAACTTAACTCACTATAATTTAAAATTGCTCTGTCAAGATGCCTCACAATTACCTTTTCCAGACAACAGTTTTGATGTTATATTAACTGTTCATATGATTCATACGGTTTCTGAGTGGAAAGCATTTTTAGATGATATCGATCGCGTGCTGAAACCTGAAGGCTTTTATCTCAACTGTCAATGGATAACTCCACCAAAGAGAAAAGAGTTTGAATGTTATTTTCGAGCAATATTGTCTAAGTTTGAAGGTGACAAGCAACAGTCGAAATATGTAAATGCTGCCAGCCAAGAAATTGACGTGGATAAGTATCTCGATAGCAAAGGATATAAATCGAGTTATTGCATTGCTAAGCAATGGACTGTTAATAACACTGTTGAGGAGCTACTAAGTTTCCTAAAATTACGAGCATATGACTTCTGTGGGCATGGGGTAATGGGCATTGGGAATTGAATAGCTTTTACAATGCCCTATTCCCGATGTCCGATGCCCCCTTATGGATAAAATCCTAACTTGGGTAACCCCAGTGTTTCATCCCAATCCATCATGATATTAAGACACTGAATTGCTTGTCCTGCTTGCCCTTTAATTAAATTATCAATAACTGACACGACAATAGCGCGACCTGTTCTAGGGTCTACTTCTATACCAATATAACAAAGATTACTACCGTAAGCCCATTTAGTTTGAGGATAAATGCCCGGATCGCAAATTTTTATCCAAGGAGAATTACGGTAGAAAGCACGAAAAATTGTAATTAAATCATCTCGTACCAAACCAGGATCGCGGAGTGTGGCATAAACTGTTGCTAAAATGCCACGTACCATGGGAATTAAGTGTGGTGTAAATTGAATTGTGACTTCATGCCCTGCTAAATCGCTACAAATTTGCTCGATTTCTGGAGTGTGATGGTGGCGGGAAACACTGTAGGCGGCTAGGGAGTTGTCAGCTTCTGCTAGCAACATATTGATTTTTGCTTGACGCCCACCACCGGATGTACCTGATTTGGCGTCAATAATAGCGGTTTCTGGGACGATTAAGCCTTGCTTGAGGAGTGGGGAAAGAGCGAGCAAACTCGCTGTGGGATAGCAACCCGGACAACCGATCAGTTGTGCTTCAGAGATGCGATCGCGATAAAGTTCTGGTAAACCGTATACAGCAACAGCAGCAGTTGAGCGATCGGTTCGCTCCTTATTGTACCAAGCCGTGTAAGTTGCTAAATGATTAAATCGATAATCCGCACTTAAATCAAGTACCTTACATCCTTTCTCTAAAAGTTGCGGTGCGATTTCGCAAGCCTGACCATTTGGAAGACAGATAAATACCGCTTCACATCGCTGAGCAATAACTTCAGGATCGACAGCCTCGATTTTTTGGTTAACAGCGTGAGCCAATTGAGGATAAAGATCTGCAAATGGTTTTCCTATACTGCTCTGGTTGCCTAAATAAACTAGTTCGACTTCTGGATGATCCATTAAGAGCCGCACTAACTGCACTCCGCCGTAGTCTGACGCGCCAACAACTCCAACCGGAACGCGCCCAAAATTGCCCATAGAGGTTTAATCCTTATCTGCTCTTAGTTAATTTGCCACTCAACTCTCAGCTATTAGTGCCGAGCGCTAACTGCTCGCGGTTTACAGTTGTCCTCTGCTTGTTGCTGTATGCTAAGCACCATCAACAACCAATTTTAGGGCAGTCCTTGATATGTTAACTAATCTTACTTGCGGGACTTCCGAAGTAGTCTAAAAGAGCTACAATCGAAAACAAGCATTTGTTAAAAAAATTTACGTTTGCTAGCTGGGGATCGCCTGTGTCGCAGCATATCACCTCTTCAACTCAAAGTTTTAAATTTGATTCGATTGATACCGCCCTGGCAGATTTAAAAGCAGGTCGCCCAATCGTCGTAGTAGATGACGAGAACAGAGAAAATGAGGGCGACTTGATTTGCGCCGCTCAATTTGCCACCCCGGACATCATTAATTTTATGGCAGTGGAAGCACGGGGTCTCATTTGTTTGGCAATGATGGGCGATCGCTTAGACGAACTCGACCTACCATTGATGGTAACTAATATTACAGATACCAACCAAACTGCTTTCACCGTCAGTATTGATGCGGGACCGGAATTGGGTGTTTCCACTGGTATTTCAGCAGAAGATCGCGCTCGTACCATCCAAGTGGCTATCAACCCAGCCACAAAACCCTCAGATTTGCGCCGTCCCGGTCATATTTTCCCGATTCGTGCCAGAGAAGGGGGCGTACTCAAGCGAGCGGGTCATACGGAAGCAGCCGTTGACCTATCCCGATTAGCTGGATTATATCCTGCAGGGGTTATTTGTGAAATTCAAAACCCCGACGGTTCCATGGCACGGTTACCTCAGTTATTTGACTATGCCACCCAGCATCATCTAAAAATCATTAGTATTGCCGATTTAATCAGTTACCGCCTCCAACACGATCGCTTAATCAAACGAGAAACCGTTGCCGATTTACCAACCCAATTTGGTCATTTCAAAATTTACGCATACCGAAACACTTTAGACAATACAGAACACGTTGCTATTGTCAAGGGCAATCCAGCAGAATTTGATGACAATCCAGTCATGGTACGGATGCACTCAGAATGCCTTACCGGAGATGCATTAGGTTCCCTACGCTGTGACTGTAGGATGCAATTGCAAGCAGCCCTAAAAATGCTGGAAAATGCAGGACAGGGCGTTGTCGTTTACCTGAGACAAGAAGGTCGAGGAATAGGATTAGTTAACAAATTAAAAGCGTATTCCTTACAGGATATGGGATTAGATACCGTAGAAGCAAATCAAAGGTTAGGATTCGCCGCCGATTTGCGAGACTACGGAATGGGCGCACAAATGCTGATGGATTTGGGCGTGCATAAGATCCGCTTAATTACAAACAATCCCCGTAAAATTGCAGGGTTAAAAGGTTACGGCTTAGAAGTTGTCGATCGCGTACCCTTGTTAATTGAAGCAAACGACTACAATACCTACTACCTCACAACAAAAGCGAAAAAGCTAGGTCATATGCTGTTACAAACTTATTTAGTAACAGTAGCGATTCACTGGCAAGACGATCCAAAAGCAGTCACGGAACGTTACGAACGCTTAGAAAAATTGCGGCATCTGGCAAAAAATTACGACTTACTGTTACAAGAAGAAGCACGTCCTGTAGCCCTAGCGCTGTTTGACGAACCATCCTTAGTTGTACATTTAGGTTTTGACCAAGCCAATATTGCAACAAGCGATTGGTACAAGCAGAAAGGACATCCTTATGCACAAGCAATTTCTCAGATTCTAGATAACTTAGTCAATTTGTCTCACATTCAAAAGCTAGAATTTCTCATTTCTCCTGGCACCGATCCCATGAGTAATTTGCAAGTGCAATTGGATCGGCAATCCTTTCCTATCGGTACATTGCCTTCCTCAGTTTGTTGCGAACAATTAGGAACTCAGAAGATTTATAGTTTTGGTAGGTTGGGTTGAGGAACGAAACCAAACATATATAATGCATATGCTTAACCCAATGTCTATAGGGATATCCCGCATTTCTCACAAGCTGTGCGATCGCTATTACTACGTGAAATTTGCTGAACCTCACATCTATGGTCATCTGTTGGGTTTCGTTCCTCAACCCAACCTACGTGAAATTTGCTGAACCTCACATCTATGGTCATCTGTTGGGTTTCGTTCCTCAACCCAACCTACGTGAAATTTGCTGAACCTAATATCTATGGTCATCTGTTGGGTTTCGTTCCTCAACCCAACCTACGTGAAATTTGCTGAACCTCACATCTATGGTCATCTGTTGGGTTTCGTTCCTCAACCCAACCTACGTGAAATTT
>NZ_BAACAP010000134.1:0-31357 GCF_045865695.1 Scytonema hankhaensis NUACC26 | reverse complement strand
AATTGGATTTTTTGTCAATACTCTAGTACTACGAACTAAGTTTGCAGGAAATCCCAGTTTTGAAGAGCTACTTAAACGAGTGCGGGAAGTAGCATTAGGAGCTTATGCACATCAAGATTTGCCTTTTGAGTTGTTAGTTGAGCAACTGCAACCGCAGCGAGACTTAAGTCATACAGCAATATTTCAAGTGATGTTTGTGCTTCAGAATGCACCGATGTCTTCGTTAGAATTGCCTGGTTTGACTTTAACTCCATTAGAAAGCGATAGTGATACTGCCAAATTTGATTTGACCCTAAATATGACTGAAACGGTGGAGGGGTTAATTGGTAATTTAGAATATAATACTGATTTATTCGCGGAAAATACGATCTCTCGGATGGTAGGTCATTTGCAAACGTTGCTTTCTGGAATTGTTGCTAATCCACAGCAGCGTTTGTCGGAGTTGCCATTGTTGACAGAATCTGAACGGTATCAATTGCTATGGAAGTGGAATGATACAGAAGTTGAGTATCCTAAAGAGCAATGTATCCATGAATTATTTGAAGCGCAGGTAGAAAAAACACCTGATGCAGTCGCTGTAGTGTTTGAATCGGAACAGCTAACTTATTGGGAACTAAATGCAAAAGCTAACCAATTGGCGCACTATTTGCGTTCATTAGGAGTAAAACCAGAGGTATTGGTAGGGATTTGTGTAGAGCGCTCGCTCAATATGGTCATCGGACTATTAGCCATCCTCAAAGCAGGTAGTGCGTACATCCCACTAGATCCCAGTTATCCCCAAGAGCGCTTAGCATTTATACTAAAAGATACTCAAGTGTCAGTATTGCTGACTCAAACATCACTGTTGGAAGCAATACCTCAACAAAAAACTCAAGTCATTTGTTTAGATACTGATTGGCAACTGATTGACCAACAAAGTCAAGAAAATTTATTCTCCCTACTAATAACTGAAAACCTAGCTTATACTATCTACACCTCCGGTTCGACAGGCAAACCAAAAGGCGTGCAAATTCCTCATAAGGCTTTAAACAACTTCCTATTTGCGATGAAGCAAAGCCCTGGATTAACTGAGGAAGATACCTTACTAGCAGTTACTACCTATTCCTTTGATATTGCAGCATTAGAATTGTTCCTGCCAATTGTAGTAGGCGCTCGCTTAGTCATTGTCAGCCGGGAAGTAGCTTCGGACGGAACACAACTATCAGTAACATTAACTGATTCCAAAGCTACAGTTATGCAAGCTACACCAGCAACATGGCAGTTACTTTTGGCAACAGGTTGGGGTGGTAATCATCAACTAAAAATTCTCTGTGGTGGTGAAGCTTTACCTGGACACCTAGCAAATCAGTTACTTGACCGATGCGACTCTTTATGGAATATGTATGGCCCTACCGAAACCACTATTTGGTCAGCCGCTAGCTTGGTAAAAACAGTTAACAGTACTGTACCAATTAGTCACCCAATTGCAAACACGCAACTTTATATCTTAGACCAATATAATCAGTTAGTTCCTGTGGGTGTACCAGGCGAACTATGTATTGGTGGCGAAGGATTGGCACGAGGCTATTTCCACAAACCCGATTTGACAGCAGAAAAATTTATCCCCAATCCCTTTAGCGATAAATCAACACGTCTGTACAAAACAGGAGATCTAGCACGCTATTTGCCGAATGGAGAGATAGAATACATTGGTCGAACTGATAACCAAGTAAAACTCCGTGGTTTCCGAATTGAACTTGGAGAAATTGAAACACTCATCAGCCAGCACCCTGGAGTACGAGAAACTGTGGTTGCGATTCATTCTTCACAAGCAGATTCTCAACGAATAGTCGCCTATGTAGTTCCCAACTCAAAGCAAACGCCAACGATTTCTGAACTACGCGGTTTTTTAGAAGCAAAGTTGCCAAGCTACATGGTCCCATCTAGTTTTGTTACGTTGGAGGCGATCCCACTTACACCTAATGGTAAGGTCGATCGCAAAGCTTTAAGAGCACCAGATACTGCGCGTCCTGAATTGGAAGCGGTTTATCAGTCACCCCAAACTGAGGTGGAACAGACTATTGCCGACATTTGGCAAGAAGTACTAAATGTTGAGACTGTAGGAATTCATGATAACTTCTTTGAACTCGGTGGTCATTCATTGCTTCTAGTTCAGGTTCATGGTAAATTACGTGAAGTCTTTAAAAAGAATTTATCTATTCTCGACCTGTTTAGATATCCGACCATAAGCTCTTTAGCAGATTATTTTAATGTAGACAAAAATCAAGAGCCATCTTATTTGAGAGAAATTGTCACTGAAAAAATTTTAGATGGTAAAGCTCAACAAAGAAAGCGTCTACAAAAACTGAAATCTATTGAAAACATTTAAGGATGGAGCAAATCATGAATACAAAGCCTCGTTTGCAATCATTGAGAGTGCGGAGCATGGAGTCAAAAGTGACTGTTTTATGAAGAAAAGCTGAGAAAGACTTGCAATTGCTTACCCCTTTAATGTAATGTTTATTCTCATGCTAGTGATAGCTTTTCTCAAAAAATTAAGCTATTTGCTGCAGTATTGTCATGATTTCACTAGCATTACTAGGCGTGTGGGGTAGCAAATGAAACGAAAGCAGTTATCAAAAATTTTATTACTAACGAGTTTTGTTTGGCTTTGGAGTGCAATGAAAGCGACTGCTACTGAAGTACCTAAGTTAGAGGTACAGAGTAAATCTATTGCATCAGTACTACGTAATTCTAGGTCAATTAAAGAGGTTCGCCAACTCAGTGAGATAAAATTTCCCAGCACTAGCGCCAGAATGTTGGTGCAGTCGCAAACACCAAGCAACCCCCCGAACCTTGGGCGTGAAATTGTACTAATAACGTCCGTTAAAGCTAATGCCACTAATAAAGGTGTGGAGATCGTTTTAGAGACGACTCAAGGGACTCGACTGCAAGTTACAAATCGCAGTACAGACAATAACTTTATTGTAGATGTATCTGGTGGGCAGTTACGACTACCTTCAGGCGATGCTTTTACATTTCGTTCGGAAAAACCTCTTGCCGGAATTACTGAAATAACAGTTACGAATATTGATGCAAATACTGTGCGAGTGACAGTGGTGGGTGAGAAGGCTTTACCAACGGTTGAGTTATTTGATGATAATGCAGGGCTGGTTTTTGCGGTAGCATCTGCGGCAACGGCAACACAGCCACCGCAACAGCCCCAAACATCACAAACTGAAGAAAAGCCAGCAAGTGAAACACCGCAAAACACACCATCGGCGCAGCAGGATGAGCCGATTGAGTTAGTGGTGACAGGTGAGCAAGATGGCTATCGCGTACCAAATACCTCTGTGGGCACCCGAACCAACACCCCACTACGTGACATTCCCCAATCGATTCAGATTGTGCCCCAAGAAGTGCTGCGCGACCAAAACGCCACTACCCTCTCCGAAGCCCTGAAAAACGCTCCTGGGGTTGCTCAAGTTCAGACTTCAAGAGCACCATTTGCCAGATTTCTGATTCGAGGATTTTTTAACTTTGATGACAACAACAGCAATTATCTTAGAAATGGGCTGAGAGAAGGACGATTGGAGCCAGAACTTGCCCCTAATGTCGAAAGAATTGAAGTGCTTTCAGGTCCTGCTTCCGTGCTTTACGGAACAGGCAATCTGGGGGGAACCATCAACATTGTGACGAAACAACCTCTGCGCGACCCCTTCTATGCTGTTGACGCTACCATTGGCAGTTATGACTTCTATCGGGGGGCGATCGATTTATCAGGACCGTTGAGCGACTCTAAAACACTGTTATATCGCCTTAATGTTGGCTACCTGAATAGCGGCAGTTTCGTTGATAATGTTAGGACGGAAAATTTCACAATTGCCCCAGTTATACGTTGGGACATTAGTGAGCGCACCCGCATCACCCTGGAAGGCGAGTATACAGACAGAAGCCAGGTTATTGACTTTGGCTTGCCGTTGGTCGGCACAGTGTTTCCAAACCCTAATGGTGATGTTCCACGCAATCGTTATCTTGGAAATCCTGACGGTGTTTTTAGTATCGAGCAATACAGAGTAGGCTATCGGCTAGAGCATCAGTTCAGCGATAACTGGTCGATACAGCAGGCATTCCAATGGAGACGGAACAGGGATGACACTAATGAAGAGTATATTCCTCCTGGCAGTCTTGCTACCGATAATCGAACTGTAACGAATAGGGGTTTTTTTGACAGAGATGAGGGATCGGATTCCTACGATCTAAACGTCAATGTGACTGGTAAATTCTTAACGGGTTCAATTGGTCATCAGCTCGTTTTTGGAGTCGATCTGAATAGATTTGACGATTTCGCCGATTACCTTAGGGCACCTGCTGCACCCGTAGACCTGTTTAACCCCGTGTATGGGCAGCCTCTTGGACCTTTCAGAGCCGATTTTTTTAATGTAAGGAATTTGACCGATACTCTAGGGATTTACATTCAGGATCAGGTAACGCTGGCGGAGAATCTGAAGCTCTTGCTAAGCGGACGGTTTGATCTGTTTAAGCAAAGTACCGAAGATTTGTTGGCAAATACCGAAAGTAGTCAATCGGGAGATGGCTTCAGTCCGCGTGTGGGCATTGTCTATCAACCCGTTCCACCCATTTCCCTGTATGCCAGCTACAGTCGCTCGTTTACACCTGTTACCGGCACCAGTTTTGAAGGCGATCTGTTTCAACCTGAGAAGGGCACCCAGTATGAAGTGGGGGTCAAAGCAGATTTGAATAATCGACTTTCGGCAACCCTAGCGCTCTACGATCTAACTCGTAGTGGTGTTCTGACGGCTGACACCAGACCCGGTGTACCCCTCAATCGATTTTCGATTCAAACCGGAGAGCAGCGTAGCAAAGGGATTGAACTCAGTATCGCAGGCGAAATTCTGCCAGGATGGAACATCATTGTAGGATATGCCTACACCGATGCCCGACTTACTGAAGACAACACTTTTCCCGTGGGCAATCAATTGATACTTGCCCCTGAAAACGCTGTCAACTTCTGGACGACCTACGAAATTCAACGTGGTTCCTGGAAGGGCTTTGGTGTGGGTGCAGGCTTGTTCTTCGTCGGAGAGCGACAAGGGGATTTAGGGAATACTTATCAACTTCCCAGCTATTTGCGGACAGATGCGGCAATTTTTTACAGGCGCGATCAATTTCGTGCTGCCCTCAATTTTAGAAATCTGTTCGATGTGAAATATTTTGAAGCTATTTTCGCACCTGGTGTTACTTATGGTGAACCATTCACAGTGCAGGGCACGATTTCGTGGCAATTTTGATCCCTCCCTAGCCCTCTTTTAAGGGCTACCATGTACATAGAAGTCCCAAAATTTTTGCTTCAGAAGGCTTTGAGCTTATTAGATAATTCTCAAGTATGTTCAACTTATTGAGAACTTTCTAACGAGGAATCGAGGCTTTCAGAAAACGATTGTCTGCGAATCAGACTTGCTATCGACTTGTATGTACACCGTAAACTTGTAAAGGGGGAAAGTTAGTCTTGTTTCCCTCCCCTTGGTAAGGGCTACCGTGTACACACATACTTAGTCCACACTCCCTAAACCTATGTTCAAACGGATTCTATTCGTTTGCAAATCCTGCCACTGCTTATTAAAAGATAGCTATAAACAGAAATAATATATTTTCATTGTTTGATACTTAATCATAATAAGTTATTCTGTTGCTAATTTTAGTAATTCTTGTTAGTCTAAAGTGGGATAATTAAAAATTGATGGCAACAAAATTAGTAGTTCTCACTCCAACTAATTAGTAGTAATTAGCATTTAGGTAGTATAATTAATTCGCTGAACTAATTCTCAGAGATTAATACCTAAGTCAAGCAATTGAATATACTTTTATAATTCAATTAATATAGCTTGTTTTGGTGATTACTAGTACAGCAAAACGGAATAAGCCAAGCATGATTATGGAAAACTAACAGAGTAGCGTCAAAATAGTTTAGGCTGAAAACAAAGGAAGTTTGTGTAGCACGATTAGCACCGAAAGTATTAGATTTGACAGAAATAATTTTTTACATCCATCACGGGCGATCGCTTATAAACAACTTTCATCACTCTCTCTAGAGTATATCCTGAAATTATTACAGCAAAAGGCTTTACGCAAAAAACAATGTTTCGGGCTTTGTGTGAGAAATTAAATACCAACTCTCCAACAGTGTCTGGTTATAGATTTTAGCTTTGATATTTTTCTCACAAATAAAAAATTACTAAAATACAAGTCTAAAATCTCAAATTGTTTGGACTACATACCTGAAGGCATGGTTCTAAATTAGAGATTTTTCAATAGTTGAAACTACCAAGTCTATTGAAAACATTTTAAGGATTAAGTGAGATTATGATTGTTCCAACAGCATCTACTTCAATCAATGGTTCAGAAATAGCAATTATCGGCTTAACAGGACGTTTTCCCGGAGCTAAAAACATTGATGAATTCTGGGGAAATCTCCAGAAGGGAAGAGAATTAATCTCTTTTTTCACTGACGAAGAACTGTTGTCTTTAGGTATAAGTTCATCTATACTAAATAACCCTCATTATGTAAAAGCGCGGGCTATATTAGAAGATGCAGAATTATTTGACGCTTCCTTTTTTGGCTTTAATCCTAGAGAAGCAGAAATAACCGATCCACAACATCGGCTTTTCCTAGAATGTGCTTGGTCAGCTTTGGAAAGTACTGGATACGATTCACAAACTTATAAAGGTACTGTTGGTGTTTATGCTGGCTCTAGTTTAAGCAGTTACTTACTGAATGTTTACTTCAATCAAAATATCATAGACTCTATCGATCCTCAGCAACTAACAATTGCAGGTGACAAAGATTTTCTAACCACACGCGTTTCTTACAAACTCCATCTAGAAGGACCTAGTTATACAGTTCAAACTGCCTGCTCAACTTCATTGGTTGCAGTTCACTTGGCTTGTCAAAGCTTACTGAATGGTGAATGTGATATGGCATTGGCTGGTGGGGTTTCTATAAACGCGTCAAGAAAAGCTGGATATATGTACACGGAAGGAGGAATAGCGTCTCCTGATGGACATTGCCGTGCATTTGATGCTAAGGCACAGGGAACTGTGGGGGGAGAGGGTGTAGGCATTGTAGTCTTGAAGCGGTTAGAAGATGCTCTAAGAGATCGCGATACCATTCACGCTGTCATCAAAGGTTCGGCTATCAATAACGATGGTTCATTCAAGGTTAGCTACACAGCACCCCGCATCGACACCCAAGCAAAAGTAATTAGAACAGCCCAAATAGTAGCCGAAGTAGAACCCGAGACTATTACTTACATAGAGGCTCATGGTACAGGAACAGCTTTAGGAGATCCGATTGAAATAGCCGCCCTGACACAAGCTTTTCAAGCCAGTACCCAAAAGAAAGGATTCTGCGCCATTGGTTCAGTCAAAACCAATATTGGACACTTGGACGCGGCGGCTGGTGTGGCGGGATTAATCAAAACTGTCTTAGCCCTCAAGCACAAACAAATACCTCCAAGCTTACATTTTACTTCGCCTAATCCCGAAATTGACTTTGCCAACAGTCCTTTCTACGTCAATACCACACTTACTGAGTGGCAAAGCAATGGCACTCCCCGACGTGCAGGAGTTAGTTCCTTTGGAATTGGGGGAACCAATGCCCATGTCATTCTGGAAGAAGCGCCGATTGTCGAAGCTTCCAGCCCTTCTCGCCCTTGGCAGTTATTGATGCTATCTGCCAAAACTAATTCAGCGCTGGAAACAGCTACAACAAATTTAGCTAATTATTTCCGAGAACATCCCGATTTAAACCTCGCTGATGCAGTTTATACGTTGCAAGTTGGGCGCAGAGCTTTCGAGCATCGGCGCACGGTTGTCTGCCGAGATATCCAAGATGCTGTCAACGCACTTCAAGAGCCAAGGCGAGTTATCACCAGTACTCAAAAAACTCAGAAACGCTCTGTAGCCTTCATGTTTTCTGGATTAGGAACTCACTACATTGATATGGCTCTTGAACTTTACCAAACTGAGCCAACATTTCGTGCCTGTGTTGACCAATGCTGCGACCTTCTTAAACCTCACCTCGATCTGGATTTACGAGATGTTTTATATCCCAATCGAAATGGTGAAAATGGCAGCAAGCAAAAACAAAATACTCCTTCTTCTGGGCTAGATTTGCGAAAAATGTTAGGTCGTGGGGAGGAACAAGCCGATGTCGCTACTCAAAAGCTGAATCAAACCTTTCTCACCCAACCAGCTATATTTGTCATTGAATATGCTTTAGCTCAGTTGTGGATATCGTGGGGAATTCGCCCTGCGGCAATGATTGGCTACAGTATAGGTGAATATGTAGCGGCAACTCTAGCTGAAGTTTTATCTCTGGAAGATGCTCTAACCTTGGTAGCCAAAAGAGCGCAAATGATTCAAGATTTGCCTGAAGGGGCAATGCTGGCAGTTGCACTTTCAGAGTCAGAGATACAGCCCCTCTTGAATGAAAAGATTTCTCTGTCTGCAATCAACGGGTCATCGTTGTGTGTAATTGCAGGTGCCACAGATGCTATGGAAGAATGGGAACGACAATTGAGCCAGCAAAATTTAGTTGGTAAACGTTTACAAACTTCTCATGCTTTTCATTCTGTGATGATGGAGGCGATCGCACCAGCCTTTGGCGATTTGGTGAAAACATTCAGCCTCAAACCTCCGAAAATTCCTTATTTGTCCAACGTCACCGGAACTTGGATTACAGCGGAGCAAGCAACAGATCCTGGTTATTGGGTGAAGCACCTCTGTCAACCAGTACGCTTTGCAGAAGGAGTGCAACAGTTATGGCAAAAAGACAATCCGATTTTACTAGAAGTGGGTCCCGGTCAAGCATTAATTAGTTTCGCATCGCAATGTATAGAAAGTGACAATAGAGCTAAATCGCTGATGCTCCCTTCCTTACAGCATTCCTATGAGCAACAGTCAGATGTCGCATTTTTAATGAATACATTGGGTCGCCTTTGGCTGATTGGGGTAGAAGTGGATTGGTCTAGTTTTTATGCCAATGAACAACGCGATCGCATCCCCTTACCGACGTATCCTTTTGAACGTCAGCGCTACTGGATTGATGCCAATCCTGAAGCTAAATTGGCTGCGCGATCGCAACAACCATTACACAAAAAACCGAATATTGCCGACTGGTTTTACATTCCCTCTTGGAAACGCTCTCCCCATCTACCATCAAAATCAGAACAAAAACTATGTTGCTTAGTCTTTATTGATACTGTTGGAGTTGGTTCGCAAGTAGCCAAACAGTTAGAATTACAGGGTCATGATGTCATCAGTGTGACAATTGGAGAGCAGTTTACCAAGTTAGGCGATTGCGCTTACGCAATTAATCCACAAACCAGTAGTGACTATGATACCTTGCTGCAAGAACTGAGCACATTGGATTTAAACCCAAATGCGATCGCTCACTTTTGGAGCGTTACACCAAATGATACTTTGCCTTGCGATCGGTCAGTAAAACAAACAGAACCATCCCATCAGTTTTTTGAAGATGCCCAAAATTTGGGCTTCTGGAGTTTGCTATTTCTAGCGCAAGCGTTGGGAAGACGGAATATTACCGATGCTTTGAAGTTGATAGTTGTAACAAGTAACGTACAAGATGTAACTGGCGAGGATATTTTATGTCCTGAAAAAGCAACGGTATTAGGACCATGTAAGGTAATCCCACTGGAATACCCCAAAATAACTTGCTGTACTATTGACATAGTAATTTCTTCTTGCGAAAACCCACCTGTACAGAAACTCATAGATTCTCTGGTCACAGAAATTACTGCACAACGAACGGATGACATAATAGCCTACCGTGGTTATCATCGCTGGGTTCAAACTTTTGAGCCTGTACGGCTAGATCGAGGAGACATTGCAAGTCAAACTCAGTTAAGAGAAGGAGGAGTTTACTTAATTACCGGGGGACTTGGTGGCATTGGTTTAGTATTGGCAGAAAATTTAGCTCAGACAGCACAGGCTAAATTAATTCTTGTTGGACGAAAAGGACTACCTGAACGCTCACAGTGGGAAGAATGGTTAGCAACCCATGATAACCAAGATAGTGTTAGCCGTAAGATTGAGAAAGTACTGGCACTTGAGAAATTAGGAGCTATTGTTCAAGTTAACAGTGCCGATGTAGCGAATCTTGAACAAATGCAAGCAGTCGTTGCTCAAGCGTTAGAACAATTTGGTCGTATCGATGGTGTCATTCACGCAGCTGGTATCGCTCCAGGCGGTATAATTCAACTTAAGACAAGGGACATGGCAAACAGCGTACTAGCAGCAAAAGTCAGGGGAACGCTAGTACTAGAGGAAGTTTTAAAAGATTTCAATTTAGATTTCTTTGTGCTTTGTTCATCCCAAACTTCTGTCTTAGGACACTTTGGACAAGTGGATTACTGTGCAGCAAACACTTTTCTTAACACATACGCCCACTATTGTGCTAGTAAATGGAGTCAATTAACAGTATCAATTAGCTGGGGTCCCTGGCAAGTAGGAATGGAAGTCGAGACTGTAGTACCAGATGAAATTAAGCTTCTACGTGAAGAAACTAACTTCAAATTAGGAATTAAGTCTCAAGAAGGTATTGATGCCTTCCATCGAATTTTAGAAAGTAACTTGCCTCATCTCGTTGTATCGACACAAGATTTTCCAGCCTTAATTGAAAGAAGTAAATCCTTCCAAGTGGAAGAGCAATTAGCGGTCTTAGAAGAGAAATTTATTTCAGCAAATATTACTGTACAGAATCATCCCCGTCCTAATTTGGAGAATGATTACGTAGCTCCTCGTGATGAAGCTGAACAGAAATTAGCTGAAATTTGGCAACAACGTCTTGGGATAGATCGAATAGGCATTCATGATAACTTCTTTGAATTAGGAGGAGATTCTGTTCTTGCAATTCAAGTGATTGCCAAAGCTAACAAATTAGGCTTAAAGTTAACTGCTCAACAAATGTTTCAGCATCAGACTATTGCTGAACTAGCAACAGCCACATACACGCTTGAAACTAAACAAACTGAAAATAGTTTACGAACAGGAGAAGTATACCTCATACCCATTCAGCATCGGTTCTTCGCCCAAAATCAGCCAGACGTACATTCCTTGAACCAATCTTTGCTGCTGGAGATACAACAATCATGCAATCCCAAAGTGTTAGAGCAGGCTGTACAATATGTGATTCAATACCACGATGTATTTCGTCTACGTTTTATTAAAAAAGACTCTGGTTGGCAACAAATTGAAGCTAATACCAATGATGTAGATGTCATGGTAGAGCATATAAATTTGTCTTCTGTTTCAGAAAATGAACAAAAATATGCTGTAGAGTCAGCGATTCAAGAAATAGAAAATAACTTAAACTTAAGTGAAAAACCGCTGGTAAAAGTGGCTTTTATTGAATTGCAATTGCCGAAAAGTAGCTACCTAGTCATTTCCATCCACCCTCTTTTAGTAGATGCAGTTTCTTGGCGAATTTTGCTAGAAGATTTACAAACAGCCTATCAACAACTCAGTCAAGGTAAAGCGATAGATTTGCCTAATAAAACCACTTCATTCAAACAATGGGCACAGTGTATACAAGAGTACGCTGAGACTTCAGAAAGTATGCGGGAGCAAGACTACTGGCTGGCAAAAGCCCAAAAATCTTTCCGCAGTCTACCTGTTGACTATTCTGTAAGGGAAAATACAGGAGCTAATGCTGACATAGTATCAATTTCTCTAGATAAAAAAGAAACGCAAGCCTTATTAAAAAATGTCAATAAGGCTTATAATACCCAAATAAAGGATGTTCTATTAACAGCGTTAGTTCAAGCTTTTGCAAAGTGGACAGGAGAACAACAACTCTGGGTAGATGTTGAAGATAATAGTCGAGAGAACATCTTCAAAAATGTAAATGATATATCCCTATCCCGTACAGTTGGTTTATTTACAACTTGCTTCCCTGCTATTTTGGCTCTAACAGAGGCGTCTGACCAAGGAAATGCACTAGTAGCAGTTAAAGAGTATTTGCGTAGTATTCCAAATAGAGGTACTGGGTATGATATACTTCGCTATATCAGCAGTAATCAAGAAGTTAAGTCAGAGCTAAAATCCTTTCCCCAACCTCAAGTAAGTTTTAAATACTTAGGTGATTTTGACCAACTTATTTCGCAGTCATCTTTATTTAAAGTAGTCCAGCAGCCCGTTATACTGAACCAAAGTTCAAGTGAAAATCAATTTTACTTATTGGAAATAAATGGACTTATTTTTCAAGAGCAACTTCAAATGAATTGGATTTACAGTACAGCGCTTCATCGACGAGAAACAATTGAAGCACTAGCTGAAAATTACATTGAAGCTCTGCGAAGCATTATTGCTCACTGTCAATCGCTTGAAGGAGAAAAATATACACCTTCTGACTTTCCCAGAGCTAAATTGAGCCAACAAAACTTAGATAAACTTCTGGCAAAAATCAACCGATCAAATGAGGAAGAAGCATAATGAAAGCCGAAAATATAGAGGATATATATAAACTTACGCCCGTACAAGAAGGTATGCTCTTCCACTCTTTGTATGAGAAGGAATCATCATTGTATTTTTTTAACGTTCCCATAGGTTTACGTGGTAATCTAAACATCAAGGCTTTTGAAGAAGCATGGCAAAAAGTTGTAGACAGACACGCAATTTTGCGTACAGGATTTTACTGGGAAGAGATTGATAATCCCTTACAAGTTGTCTATAAAAAAGTAAAAGTCTCCTTAAATCAATATGATTGGCGTGAAATTGAGCGAGCAGAGCAACAAGAGCGATTGAAATCATTTTATGATAGCGATCGCAAGTTATATTTTGACTTTTCGCAATCCTGTCTGATGCGTCTAACTTTAATTCGCCTTGCTGATGATTACTATGAATTTGTTTGGAGTTTTCATCATATAGTCACAGACGGATGGTCTTCTGCAATAATCGTAGATGAGTGCCTACAAACGTACAAAGCACTTTGTGAAGGCAAAGAAGTGAGATTCTCACCAAACCGTCCTTTTAGGGATTACATCGATTGGTTGCAGGAGCAGAATATAGCAAAAACTGAAAATTTTTGGAGACAAACATTAGCAGGAATTAAAGCACCGACTCCTTTAACGTATATAGAAAATAAACAATTGCCATTACAAGAAGAAAGGTACGATCAGGAGAAGTTTAAGTTATCAGAAGCAAGTACAAAGGCATTGTTATCTTTTACTGCACAAAATCATCTTACCCTAGCTACATTAGTTAATGGAATCTGGTCTATTCTCCTTGGTCGTTATACTTGTCGTAATAACATCGTCTATGGCTGTACTGTCACAGGAAGACCAGTAGACTTAGCGGAAGTAGATTCAATGGTAGGTGTATTTATAAATACCTTACCAATGAATGTAACTTTAAATACCGAGCAACAGTTGTTGTCATGGCTTCAAGACATTCAGACTCAATTAGTAGAAGTGCGTCATCATGAATACACTTCACTTACACAAATTCAAGGCTGGAGTGAAGTACCCCGAGATTTACCTATGTTTGAAACTTTTGTTGTGGTTGAGAACACTCCACAAGGTCAATCTGCACGAAGCTGGAAAGGAAATATAGAAATTGTTGCAGATAAAGGCGAGTATTTCAGAACCAATTACCCTTTGAATTTAGTTATATATCCAGGAAGAGAAATTATAGTGGCAATTTCATATGATTGTCGTAGATTTGACCTGGCTACGATTACTGGAATACTTACAGATTTTGAAATTCTCTTACAGTATATAATGATTAATCCTTTTGTTAAAATTAAGGATTTATCATTTTCGACTCAAAGACAACAAAAAATCTCAACAGATTTAGAAAAAGAAGCAGCATTATTTAATTGGGAATTAGCTCCTATTAGCTAATGGATAGACTAATTTAGTAATTTAATTTACAAGCAATATAAACGTAACTATACACGCTGTTCATTAAGTGTATGTATCATTTCTATGAGAATGAAAGTTAGTGAAAAGGATTAAAGTATGATAACTGTATCTGCAATAGAAAAAAGATATAAACTTTCAAGTGATGAATTTAAAAAAGATTATGTTGAAGTCGGAAAACCAGTCATAATTTCCGGAGTTATTCCTAGCTGGGACAGCTTTAGTAAATGGTCTTTGAAATACTTAAAACATTTATCACCTTCCCTGAATATTTACGCCAAAAAGTTTAACGAGCGGGGAATTGAGGTATGTAGCCTGACAATGGAAAAATATATAGAATTAATAGAAAATTATGAAGCTGATTCCCTGAATAATCCTTTACCACCCTATTGCCATGACCTACCTTTATTTAGCTTAATACCTTCACTTATAAAAGATACTCAACCATTTCCCTTAGATTATTTACCAAAATGGTACTGGTACAAGTGGTGGCGTTACTGTCAGTTTTTCTTGGGTTGTTCTAATAGTATTACTCCATTACATTTCGATTGTCTTCTCACTAACAATATTTTTTTTCAAATTGTTGGACGCAAACAATTTACCATATTACTACCTGAAGATGCCAAATATTGTTATCGCAGGGGCTGGCGATGGTTTCTTGTGAATCCAGAAAATCCAGATTTCAAGAAATATCCTGAATATAAAAATGCTAGACCAATCAGATTCATTGTAAATCCTGGAGATATTTTATATATGCCTCCTGGAACATTACATCATGTTAGAAGCTTAGATATGTCAATTTCTTTTAATATCGATTGGCACACTCGAAAAAGTTCGTTGAATGCTATAGCCGCTAGTATAAAGGGTATGCCTGTTCAAAACTCATACTATAATTTTTTAATAGCTATGGGATTAGTATTTAAAATACCTTCTTCGATAATTTTTAAATTTTATAAATCCTATTTAAATTATGTATCTTAACACTAATTTTTTATGATTTTCCCTGATTTTTTAACATAACAAATGATAGTATTCAAATAGAGAGGAACCACATGAATGTATTTGAAAAGTGTGAATCAAACGTTAGAAGCTATTGTCGTACTTTCCCTGCCATATTCCATCGGGCTAAGGGTTCCATAGTTTATGCTGAATCAGGTGAAGAATACATCGATTTTTTTGCAGGTGCAGGTGCTTTAAATTATGGACATAATCATGACTATATAAAACAAAAAGTCATGTCCTATTTAGATGCTGATGGAATAGCGCATGGTTTAGATATGTATACTTCTGCTAAAGAGAAGTTTTTAGCTAAGTTTAATGAGGTGGTACTAAGTACAAAACAGCTAGACTATCGCATCCAGTTCTGCGGTCCGACTGGAACAAATGCCGTCGAAGCAGCTTTAAAATTAGCTAGAAAAGTCAAAAAAAGACCAGGTATATTCTCCTTTATGGGAGCTTATCATGGAATGACTTTGGGTAGCTTATCAATTACTGGTAATACCAATATTCGAGCGGGAGCAATTGGAACATTAAATCATGTAACATTTATGCCTTATCCCTACGGATTTATGGAAAGTTTTGACACTATAAAATATATAGAGTCAGTTTTAAATGACATTAACTCCGGAATTGAAAAACCAGCAGCAATCATCTTTGAAACAGTACAAGCTGAGGGAGGGGTTGTTGTTGCTCCAATCGAGTGGATGCAAAGACTAAGGAAGTTGTGTGACGAGAATGATATTTTATTAATCTGTGATGATATTCAAGTTGGTTGTGGTAGAACAGGTTCTTTCTTTTCTTTTGAAAGAGCAGGTATTGTTCCCGATATAGTCATACTCTCTAAATCGATAAGCGGATATGGATTTCCCATGTCGGTAATATTGATTAAGCCAGAATTGGATATTTGGGAACCTGGCGAGCATAATGGTACTTTTAGAGGTAATCAATTAGCATTTGTAGGAGCTGCAGCTGCTCTAGAATATAGAGAAAGTAGCAATCTCGAACAGGATGTTAAGCTCAAAGAGCTTTTCTTAAAAAATTTTCTAACTCAACAAATATCACTAATTAGTGAAAACATAGCAATACGCGGAATAGGCATGATTTGGGGTATAGATTTGGCAAATTTTGGTGGTAACAGTTTGGCTAAAAACATCACAATGCGTTGTTTTGAAAAGGGATTAATAGTTGAAAGAGCGGGGAGAAATGATACCGTAATTAAATTATTACCTCCTCTAACAATTGAAATGTCTACCTTAAAAAAAGGTTGTTCAATTATGAAAGCAGCTTTTGATGAATGTTTGTCAAGCAGATTTTAAACTAAGAAATTGGCATTTCACAAAATACCAATCGAGTTTTAGATTTTTCTACCTTTGAAATGACAATTGTCGTTGTTGTGCAACGCTACATAGAGTCATAGATTTATAGAGTAAATTTTCATTGTGTCACACACCACTAAAAATAGTTATTTTGTTTGATTTACAAAACTTCAAGTCTGATATTGTTATACTAGTTTGGCTAGAATAACCAACTTAAATCAGGGAAAAATTATGACTACAACATTAGAACCTCAAGAGTTATTTTCTCAAAAAATTTACTGGTTAAACCAACTCTCCGGAGAATTACCGGAAACGAATCTTATACAGGATTATGTTAGACCACTACAGTATAGTGAGAAAAATAAAAGCCTGAATTTTGAATTACCTAATGACTTATCTCAAGCAATCATCAAGTCAACTAAAGGTTCTTACTTTTTAGTCTACTTAATGCTTTTATCGGCATTCAAGATCCTACTGCAAAAGTATACTAGGAATAATGACCTTATCGTTGGAATACCAGTTTATAAAAAAATAGATGGAATAAATCTGGATTATTTAAATGATGCTAAGGTTATTCCCTTACGTACTCAGCTAAGTCATGAAATGACATTTAAAAATTTTCTCATTCAAGTCAAAGATACTGTCATTAAAGCATACAGCCATCAGGATTATTGTTTTGATGAGTTAATTAAATTATTAAATTTGCCACAAAGCCAGAACCGCTATCCAATTTTTGATATAGTCGTCTTATTAGAAAATATTCATAGTAAAACTGAGTTAGCAAAAATTAATAACGATATTACAGTTTCTTTTATTATAGAGAATGACGCTATTAGTGGCTCAATTGAATATAGTGATTTCATTTTTCATGATGAAAATATTAAATTAATGAGTCATTACTACATAAATGTGATTGAAAGTATTATTAGCAATATTGCTATAAAAATATCAGATGTTGTTTTCTTAAAGGACTCCGATAAATATAAACTACTTAAACAGTATAATAGCAATATTCAAGAGTATCCAATTACACAAACAATAAATGACTTATTTGAAGAGCATGTAGATAAAACCCCTAACAATATAGCTGTAGTTCATGGAACAAATAAATTAACTTATCAAGAACTCAATGAGAAAGCTAATCAGTTAGCTGTCATGTTGCGGAAATTAGGAGTCACCAAAGGTGAATTTGTTGGCGTATTTAAAGACCGCGATCTAAATTTTCTTATAGCTATTCTCGCTATATATAAGGCAGGTGGAGCTTACGTACCTATTGATAGTACTTATCCGTCTAATAGAATTGAATATATGTTATCTAATAGCAAAGTTAGGTTTCTCTTAACTGACTTTTCATTATTAAATGTTCTCAAAGACTTAATAGATAACTGTTCTCAATTAAGCTCTATTATCTGTTTAGATGAGGTTATTTCCGAAAATATACAGCTTGCCCAGAACCAAGAATTAGCAATATACGATAAACTTGTTTTTAGTAACCTTCCAAAAGAGAATTTAGCGCAAATAAATGATGCTATTGACCCAGCTTATATGCTCTATACCTCCGGTTCCACAGGATTACCAAAGGGGGCAATTGTTAGGCATGATGGTGCAGTTAATCATATTTATGCCCAATTTGATGAGTTGGAGTTAAAGGAGGAATTTTGTTTTCTCCAAAGTGCCCCTTCTTCAACAGATATTTCTGTCTGGCAATTTTTGGCACCACTTTTAATCGGTGGAAAGACAGTTATAGTAGATATTGAAACTGTTGCTATTCCTAAACAACTATTTAAAGTACTGAAATCAGAGAAAATTACAGTTGTTGAATTAGTACCAGCATTATTTGGAGGCTTACTTGAATATACTTCAGGGCTACCAATTTACGAAAGAGAATTACCATGTTTGAAATGGATGATGGTTGTAGGGGAACCAGTATCAGTCAGTTGGGTAAATAGGTGGCTTGAGATTTATCCCGAAATCAAAATTGCTAATGCTTACGGTCCCACCGAGGCTGCTGATGATATCACCCAGTTTATCGTTGACAAGCCTTTTTCAGAAAACCAACGGACAGTTCCAATTGGTAAACCATTAGCAAACTTAAATCTCTATATTCTGGATTCTGAAATGAAATTATTACCTATTGGTGCTCCAGGAGAGATTTGCGTATCGGGAATTGGTGTGGGTGATGGGTACTGGAAGAATGAAGAAAAAACCAATTTAAGCTTTGTTCCTAACCCGTTTACAGAAACCAGAAATAGCTTACCTGGTAATCGCAAAGATTTAATCTACAAAACTGGAGATTTAGGAAGATGGCTGACCGATGGGAATATTGAATTCCTCGGACGTATTGACCATCAAGTAAAGATTCGTGGCTTCCGCGTCGAGCTTGGAGAAATCGAGACGTTCTTGGGTCAGCACCGAGCTGTTAGGGAAGCCGTAGTTGTAGTTAGAGAAGAGAACCCTGATGATAAACGCTTAGTCGCTTATGTTGTTCCTAGCCCTGAGTTTCATCAAGATGACCCAACTAGTAACGAACTAGTCCAACAGTTACGCGATTCACTTAAAGAAAAGCTACCAGGGCATATGATCCCCTCTGCGATTGTACTGCTTGAAGCATTGCCTCTAAGTCCCAGTGGTAAAGTAGATCGCCATGCATTACCTGTACCAAATTTCAAGAATGAATCTGAATTTGGCTTCGTTGCACCCCGTACTCCCGCAGAGGAGATAGTTGCTGACATTTGGAGTCAGATACTAAAGCAAGAGCGTATAGGTATCCACGATAACTTCTTTGATTTGGGTGGACATTCTCTACTGGCGACCCAAGCTATTTCTAGGTTGCGGGAAGCATTTAAGATAGAGTTACCTTTACGCAGTTTGTTTGAAGCACCTACAGTGGCTCAATTAGTAGAACGGATCGAGAAGATGCTTACGGTTCAACAACTACAGCTTGTTTCTACAGATGGGGTAGACAACGACCGCGAGGAGATAGAATTATGAAAACTATTAAAGAGTTTTTGTCTTACCTTGGCAGTCTGAATGTCAAGCTCTGGGTTGAAGAGAATCGCTTACGCTGTAGCGCTCCAAAAGATGTGCTGACACCAGTTATCAAAGCAGAATTAGCTGAACGCAAAGAAGATATCCTTGCTTTTATACGCAATAATAATGTAGCTTTAGTTGCTGATAAGCAACCTATTCGCTCAGTAAAACGGCAGGAAAATCTACCGCTATCATTTGCCCAGCAGAGGTTATGGTTCTTAGTTCAATTAGAACCAGATAGTCCATTCTACAATCTTCCTGCTGCTGTTCGCCTACAAGGACAATTAAATGTAGAGGCACTACAACAAAGTTTTAACGAAATTATAAGTCGCCATGAAGCGTTGCGAACCAATTTCCAAACAAAAGAAGGGCAAGCAGTAGCTGTCATCTTTGAAGAAAAGCCCTTAACGTTGTCAATATTCGATATTAGCGAGTTATCTGCAAGTCAACAACAAGCGGAAGTCAAACAACAAGCGGTACAAGAAGCACAAAAACCTTTTGACTTGAAAGGTGATTTGTTACTGAGAGTGAAACTATTACGTCTTGGCAAACAAGAACACATCATGCTACTGACAATGCACCACATCGTCTCTGACGGTTGGTCAACGGGTTTACTGGTGCAGGAGTTGGCAACGCTTTATCAAGCCTTCTGTAATGGGCAACCCTCACCATTGCCTGTACTCCCAATACAGTATGTAGACTTCGCGGCTTGGCAACGACAATGGTTGCAAGGAGAAGTCAAGGAAACTCAAATATCTTATTGGCTTAAGCATTTAGAGAATGCACCAAAAATATTAGAGTTACCCACAGACCATCCAAGACCAGTAATTCAGAGATTCCGGGGTACGACCTACTCATTTAATTTATCTCCAAAATTATCCGCTGCCCTAAATAAATTGAGCCAGCAGCAGGGAAGTACTTTATTTATGACTCTGCTGGCTGGTTTCCAAATACTGCTAGGACGTTATACTCTTAGCGAAGATATTGTGGTCGGTTCGCCAATTGCTAACCGCAATCGGGCGGAGATAGAAGGATTAATTGGATTTTTTGTCAATACCCTGGTGTTGAGAACTAACTTGGCAGGAAATCCCAGCTTTGAAGAGCTACTCAAACGGGTACGGGAAGTAGCACTAGGAGCTTATGCACATCAGGATTTGCCTTTTGAGTTGTTAGTTGAGCAACTGCAACCACAGCGAGACTTGAGCCATACACCACTATTTCAAGTGATGTTTGTGCTTCAAAATGCACCGATGTCTGCCTTAGAGTTGCCCGGTTTAACTTTAACTTCCTTGGAAAGTGATAGTGGTACTGCCCAGTTTGATTTGACTCTCTACATGAGTGAAACAGAGGAGGGACTGGTTGGAAGTTTAGAATACAATACGGATTTATTTGAGGAAAGTTCTATACAAAGAATGGCAAGTCATTTACAAACGTTGTTCTCTGGAATTGTGGCCAATCCACAACAGCGTTTGTCAGAATTACCATTGTTAACAGAATCTGAGCAGCATCAATTGCTGCAGGAGTGGAATGACACAGAAGTGCAATATCCCCTTCTATGTATCCACGAATTATTTGAAGCCCAGGTAGAGAAAACGCCAGATGCGATCGCGCTGGTTTTTGAAAACCAACAGCTAACCTATCGGCAGTTGAACCAATGGGCAAATCAACTGGCGCATTATTTACAGTCTCTCAAAATTAGTTCGGGAGTGTTGGTGGGAATTTGTTTTGAGCCATCCTTGGAGCAGGTGGTGAGCTTGCTGGCTGTTCTCAAAGCTAATGGCGTATATGTGCCGTTAGATCCGAACTATCCGCAAGAACGATTGTCGTTCATGCTAGAAAATTCCAATGTGCATATCTTGTTGACTCAGGAGTCTCTGACCGAAAAGATTTCTTCTCAACACGCCCATATCGTTTGTTTAGATAGGGATAGGGATGCCATTGGAAGAGAAAGCGTTGAAAATTTAAATCGTCAAACAACACAGAATAACCTAGCATATGCAATTTATACGTCCGGTTCCACCGGAAAACCCAAAGCCGTTCTCGGCACGGTTCGTGGCATTGTCAATCGCTTGCATTGGATGTGGGAAACGTTACCATTTGCGGCAGATGAGGTTTGTATTCAGAAAACTTCCATAAATTTCGTCGATCACGTTGCGGAAATATTTTCTCCCCTTCTGAAAGGGATTCCCCTGGTGGTCGTTCCAGATAATATACGGAGTGATATTCCCCAGTTAATGAGCCTGTTGAGCGATAAAAAGATAACTAGAATTGTTGTCGTTCCATCCCTGCTCAAAGCGATGCTGGACAATGCGCCCCAACAAATGACAAAACTTCAGTATCTCAAATATGTCTTTTGCAGTGGTGAAGCCCTGCCACTAAAGTTGGCTGAGGCATTTCACCAGAAACTTACCTCTGCAAGATTGTTCAATCTCTACGGCTCTTCAGAAGTTGCCGCTGATGTTACATGCTTTGAAGTTAATTTTTGGGAAACGCGCCAAAGAATACTGCAATATTTCAAGCCAAAAGTTGTTCGTGATGCAACCCAAAACCAGGTTATTGAGGTTCACCAGAAACCTTTTACGAAGCCTAGCGTGAGTCCAGAAACGCTAGCTACAAAATTTCAACGCAGCGAGTTGCCCCTATATCCTATCACAGTTGACGACTATTACGATAAATTGTCCGAGGAGGTGCTTCCATATACAATCGACACGGGGTCTCCTACATACATTGGGCATATGACATCCGCTTTGCCTGATTTTATGCACGATATGAGCAAGATGATCTCGCAATTGAACCAAAATCTGGTGAAAATTGAGACATCAAAGTCTTTGATATTTTTGGAAAGAGAGGCGATCGCCATGTTGCATCGTCTTGTTTATGGATTTTCAGGTGAATTTTACGAGGAAAATATTCAACAGAAAAATCGAAATCTGGGTATCATAACAACTGGCGGTACAACGGCAAATATCAGCGCCTTATTATGTGCGCGAAATTCGGGATTGTTAAGCAAAAAAAATTCTTGGGAGTTATCAAAAGAAAGCCTTTACAAGGTTCTGAGTAAAAAGGGATATGACGATATCGTCATCATCGGCTCTCGACTAATGCATTATTCTCTCAATAAAGCAGCTTCGATGTTAGGTCTGGGGACAGACAACATTGTTTTTATTGACAGTACTGATGACGGTAAGTTAAATCTCAATCTGCTTAAAGAAAAAATCCGCGAATGCAGGAAAAGTAAGCTGTACATCCTAGCTATTGTAGGCATCGCTGGAACAACAGAAACTGGTGAAATCGATCCTTTATTTGAAATGGGCGGTATCGCGCAGGAATTCGGCATTCATTTTCATGTGGATGCTGCTTGGGGTGGTGCGACAATATTTTCCGACAAGCATAAAGGAAAATTGAAGGGAATCAACAAAGCTGATTCTATAACTATTTGTGGGCATAAACAGTTATACCTACCCCAAGGTATTAGCGTTTGTTTGTTTAAAGATCCGCAGATGTTAAACTTTGCCGAAACCACAGCCCGTTACCAGGCTCAGCGAGATACATTCGATGTGGGACGGTTCACGATTGAGGGGTCACGTTCGGCGATTTCCCTATGCTTACACGGAGCACTTCATATTATAGGTAAAAAGGGATACGAGATTCTGATTAACAATGGCATAGAGAAAGCCCAATATTTTTCTAGACTTATTGAGCAATTGGAACCATTTGAACTCATAATGGAACCAGCCTTAAATATCGTTAATTATCGATATGTTCCTGAGGATTTAAGAGCAAAAGCAACACAAAAATCTTTGAGGGACTATGATATCCAAAGAATTAATCAACTAAATACACAAATACAAAAAGAACAGTTTGAACAAGGACTGACCTTTGTATCCAAGACTACTCAGGTGGACAGTCCTTATGGTAAGGACAAAGAAATCGTTGTATTTCGGGCTGTTTTATCTAATCCGAATACGACTGCTACAGATTTACATTGTGTTCTTGAGGATCAACTAAGAATTGCAAATCAAATTGAAGCAAGAAGTAAAGAAAAAGGTGATACAGAAGCTGCTGTGGAGTATAAAGAAGCGATACAGTTGCAGTTGGCGGACGATCTAAAAACAGATATGGGAGAAGCTCTAGAAGAATATTTGAAAAAAAATACGATTCCGATTGGAAAACCGATTTCAAACACGCAAATTTACATCCTGGACAAGTATGGCAGTCTTCTTCCGACAGGTGTTACGGGTGAGCTATATGTAGGAGGAGATGGACTGGCACAAGGGTATTTGAATCTGCCCGAGTTAACGCAGGAAAAGTTTATCCCCAACCCGTTTACAAAGGACAATGATAAAACTAAAACTGTAGCAGAAGCAAGATTATATCGGACTGGCGACCTAGCCCGGTGGCTGCCGGATGGCAATATCGAATTTGTAGGGCGTATCGATCACCAAGTGAAGATTCGCGGATTTCGTATTGAACTGGGAGAAATTGAAGCGGTTATCAGCCAACACCCAGCAGTGCGAGAAGCTGTAGTATTAGTCAGGGAAGACTCAGTAGATTTTCAACGAATAGTCGCTTATGTAGTTGCTCAAGAAGAGCAAACACTGACAATTACCGAACTACGAGAATTTTTAGAATCAAAGTTACCAAACTACATGATTCCAAATGCTTTGCTTTTATTAGAGGCACTACCATTAACACCTAATGGCAAAGTTGACCGCAAAGCACTACCTATACCTGACCAAGTACGCCCTGAACTGGAAGCGGTTTATCTACCACCTCAAACTGAGGTAGAAAAAACTATTGCTAATATTTGGCAAGAACTTCTTCATATTGAAGAAGTTGGTATTCATGATAATTTCTTTGAACTAGGCGGTCATTCATTGCTTTTGGTTCAAGTTCATAGTAAGTTGCAAAAAATATTTCAGCAACTTTCATTAGTTGATATTTTTCAATATCCAACTATCAACTATTTAGCAAAATATTTAACTAAGTTACAAGAGAAACAACAATTTATTCAAGAAAATACTCATCAAAACAAAAATCGCTCAGCTTCAATGAATCGTCAGAAACAAGCTCGGCAAAATTATCGGGCTGCAAAGCATAAATCTAATAAGGAATAAAGGCTATTCGGTCATTTTACGAAATTCGCCGATACTAGTAGTTCATTTCATTAATTATGACGGGTATATCGTAAGGAAAAATTTTTTCTACCCCCTCTACCCCCTCCCTAATATCACCTATTAAAACTAATTAAACGAACTACTAAACTATAAAATCTCAAGTAAACTTTACAAAAAAAGACTAAAAATGGAAAATAAAAATAATTTCATTAATAGTATTAGTGATAAAGATGAAATCGCTCTCATCGGTATGTCTGGTCGTTTTCCTGATGCCAATAACATCGATATATTTTGGCGAAACCTGCAAAATAGTGTAGAATCAATTTCTTTTTTTAATGATGAAGAATTAGTATCTACAGGAGTAGAACCAGCACTATTGCTTGACCCTAAATATGTGAAGGCGGGCACTGTATTGAGAGATATAGAGCTATTTGATGCTTCATTTTTCGGCTTCACCCCCAGAGAAGCAGAAATTACAGATCCACAACACCGTATTTTTATAGAATGTGTTTGGGAAGCTTTAGAAAATGCTGGTTATGACTCCGAAACTTACACTGGTCAAATAGGTATTTTTGCTGGAACTAATGTCAGTACTTACTTGTTTTCAAATTTATATCCTAATCATGATTTTATAAAATTAGCCGATCCGTTCCAAATTTTTATAGGCAATGATAAAGACCACCTTCCTACACAAATTTCTTATAAATTAAATCTTAAAGGACCAAGTGTAAATGTTCAGACCACCTGTTCTACATCATTAGTTGCAGTCCACTTAGCCTGTCAGAGTTTGTTAAATGGCGAAAGCGATATTGTACTTGCTGGTGGCGTTTCGATAGAAGTTCCACAAAAAACTGGTTATTTGTATCAAGAAGGAGGGATTAATTCTCCTGACGGACATTGCCGAGCTTTTGATGCACAAGGTCAGGGAACTATTTTCGGTAACGGTTTGGGTGTTGTGGTCTTGAAGCGATTGGAGGACGCTGTTGCCGATGGTGACTGTATTCATGCGGTAATTAAAGCTTCAGCTATCAATAATGATGGTTCTTTAAAGGTTGGATACACAGCTCCTAGTGTTGATGGTCAAAGAGAAGTCATTTTAGAAGCGCTTGCTTTGGCTAGAGTTGAACCTGAAACTATAAATTATATCGAAGCACATGGAACAGGAACCCCTTTAGGAGACCCAATTGAAATCACGGCTCTAACGCAGGCGTTCCGTGCTAGTACGAATAAAAAAGGCTTTTGCGCTATCGGATCGGTCAAAACCAATATCGGGCACTTGAATACAGCAGCTGGTGTGACAGGATTAATTAAAACAGTCCTTGCATTAAAACATAAACAAATACCTCCCAGCTTGTACTTTGAAAAACCCAACCCGGAGATAGATTTTGCCAATAGCCCCTTTTATGTCAATACCAAATTATCAGAGTGGAAAACTAACGGTACACCCCGCAGAGCAGGTGTAAGTTCTTTTGGCATTGGCGGGACTAATGCCCATGTTATTTTGGAAGAAGCTCCAGTGATTGAAGCTTCGAGTTCTTCCTGTCCTTGGCAATTGTTAGTGCTCTCAGCCAAAACCAGCACAGCTTTAGACACTGCGACAGCAAATTTAGCTGCCCATCTGGAGCAACATCCTGATATTAGCCTAGCTGATGTCGCTTACACCCTACAAGTAGGTCGGCGGGCTTTTGACTATCGCCGCATCATGATTTGCCAAGACTTAGATGATGTAGTGAAATCGCTTCACAGCCAAGACCCACAACGTATTTTTAGTCACCACCGCAAGCCAGGACACTGTCCCGTCATCTTCATGTTTTCAGGACAAGGGTCACAATATGCAAACATGGGGAGGGAACTGTATGAAGTCGAACCAACGTTTAAAAAACACATAGATACTTGCACCGAGATTTTGCAACCCTACCTTGGTCTTGATATACGCTCGCTACTTTATCCCAGAGAAGAAGATACTGAAACTGCTTCAAAGCAACTACAACAAACAGCCCTTACCCAATCAGCGTTATTTGTTACAGAGTACGCCCTGGCTCAGTTATTTATGTCTTGGGGAGTGCGCCCAGAGGCAATGATTGGTCATAGCATTGGGGAATATGTAGCCGCAACCATTGCAGGTGTATTTTCTCTAGAGGATGCCTTAAAAATTGTGGCAAAAAGAGGACAGCTGATGCAACAAGTACCTACAGGAAGTATGCTGGCAATTAGGCTTCCAGAAAAAGATGTGCAGTTGCTGCTGGATACACAGACGTTGTATAAAAAATCTCTACAAATTGCAGTTGTCAATAGCTTAACTTCCTGTGTAGTTTCGGGAACAAACGAGGCAGTTGCAGCCCTAGAAAAGCAATTATCCTCTCAAGAAGTTGAATGTCGGCTGTTGCATACGTCTCATGCTTTCCATTCTCAGATGATGGAACCATTATTGTCAGCATTTATTGAGGCTGTAAAAACAGTCAAACTGAACCCACCAAGCATAGGTTTTATTTCCAATGTAACTGGTAGTTGGATTAGTCAAGAACAAGCTACCAATCCTGATTATTGGTGTCAACATTTACGACAAACTGTAAGATTCTCGGATGGTATATCCCAATTGATACAGCAGTTTGAAGGTGTTTTTCTGGAGGTAGCACCGGGGAGAACTTTAAGTACATTAACAACACAGCATTTAGAGAAAAAAGCCAAACAACAGGTATTAACTTCATTACGCCATGTAAAAGAGAAACAATCTGATGTTAGCTTTTTATTACAAACATTAGGTCAGTTATGGCTTTTTGGTGTAGAAATAGATTGGTCGGGGTTTTATACCCACGAGCGGCGTCATCGTCTGCCTTTGCCTACTTACCCCTTTGAGCGACAAAGATATTGGATTAATGCTAAATCTTTATCACCTTCTTCAAACAGCCAACTAGCAACATTGGATAAGAAACAAGATATTACCGATTGGTTCTATATTCCTTCATGGAAACGCTCTTTGCTCCCTCATTCATCCTTTTCTCCAATAAAATTCACCCAGGAGCAATGGTTATTTTTTGTTGATGAGTGCGGTGTAGGTGAGCAATTAATTGATGTATGGAAGAATCAAGGTAAAAATGTTATTACAGTTAAGCAAGGGGAAAAGTTTAGTAAACTCAATGATGCTTTTTATACAATTAATCCATACGTAAGGAAAGACTACAATACTTTGTTTCAAGAACTTATATCATTAGAAAAAATTCCCCAAAATATTGCTTATTTATGGAGCATCAATCATCGGGAAAATCGCCAACCAAAAAATTATTTAGAATTCAACAGTTTGTTGTTTCTAATACAGAGTATTAGTCAGATCAAAATTAGCGATCGCTTACAACTTTGGGTTATATCGAACAATACCCAAGATGTCAATGGCAATGAAAAATTAGACCCAGAGAAAGCAACAGTGTTAGGGTTATGTAAGGTTATTCCTCAAGAGTATCCAAATATTACTTGTCGGAGTATTGATTTTGTTTTAACAAACCACAGAGGTACGGAGATCTCGGAGAGCGGGCGAGAAGATTTTGACAGTTATATTGTAGACCAAATTATCAACGAGTTCGCGGCTTTGTCGTCTGACTTGGTTGTTGCTTATCGCGATCGCTACCGTTGGGTACAAACATTTGAACCAGTTCGCTTGGAGTCAGTAGTTGAAGAAGAAACACCATTGAGACAACAGGGTGTTTACCTGTTTCCTGGTGGTTTAGAAAGTATTGAAGTTGTACTTGCAGAGTATTTAACAAAGACTTTCCAAGCAAAACTCATATTTATTGAGGATTTAGCTTTCCCAGAAAAAGATGATTTCTTACAATGGCTTGAAACTCATACCCAAGATGATGAAGTGAGTTACAAAATCCAAAAATTGCTAGCATTAGAGAAATTAGGTGCAAAAATTTTGTTGTTGCGTGCAGATACAACTAATTATGAGCAAATGCACCAAAGTCTTGCATCTGAAAATTGTGAACCAATTAACGGGGTTATTTATTCAACTGGCATAAAACGCGAACAGATATTTGGTTCCATTCCAAAAATTGCTAAAATAGAATTAGAAAATTTCTTTGATAACCAATTTCGTAAACTTACGATCTTAGAAAAAATTCTCCAAAATAGAAAGTTAGATTTTTGTATCATTTTTTCTTCTTTGTCTTCCATTTTAGGAGGATTTGGGTTAGGTTTATACTCAGCAAATAATCAATTCATAGATACCTTTACTAACCGACATAACAGGAATAGTTATTCGCCGTGGTATATTATAAATAGGGATAAATTACAACTAAATGTAACCCAGGAACAAATAACACTTGAGCAAGTATTTGGGTCAGAATTAGCTATTGCCCCAATAGAAACTGTAGAAATATTTAAACGAGTATTTTCTTTAAGCAAAGGAACTCAAATTATTCTTTCTACAGTAGATATTAATGCTAGAAAAAATCATACATTTAACCTCGACTCTCTGGCTTCAAAATCTACTAACCAATTAGATTTATCCTCACGCTACTCTAGACCTAGCCTTAGTAATTCCTATGTTGCTCCGACAAATGATTTAGAAAAAAAAATTACGGAAATATGGCAAGAGGTACTTGGGATTGCAGAAGTCGGTATTTACGACAACTTCTATGAGTTAGGAGGAGACTCCCTGATTGCAACTCAATTAATTTCTCGATTACAAGCCAAATTTCCAGTAGACTTACCACTGCGCGACCTTTTATTGTCAGCGATGATACCTATCAAGCAGGCAGAAATGGTTGAGCAGCTTCTTTTGGAAAAAATTGAAGAATTATCTGAGGAAGAAGTAGCAGTTCTTTTGTTCTCAGTTTCCCAAAATACTTGATTTGAAATCTTTATCTATAAATAGGAAAGGAAAAACAGTTTATGTCTTTAGTCGATAATGTAGTAAATTACGATCCTATTGCCTCAGCATATAGCTCCTCCGTTAGCGAAGCGGAATCAATAATACTAGTTTTAGAGCAATTAATGCTACAACACCTCTGTAAAGGAGCACATATTCTTGACATTGGTTGTGCTCACAGACACATAGTCAAACAACTCCATATAAGAGGTTATCAAACGACTGGCATTGATATTTCTGAGGAACTTTTGCGTATCGCTCGAGCAAACGCACCTGAAAGTAAATTTATCTTTGGTGATATACGTGAATTAGAGTTGCAACCGATTTATAATGCGGTTATTTCAAGAGACGTTTTCTGTCATCTCCTAAACCTTGAAGAATTGACAACTGTCTTCCAAAAAGTGTATGGGGCGATGCATGATAATGGCCTTTTTGTGTTTACCACGCCGGGAGCAGACTTCACATGGCGTGAGACATTGTGTAAGGGGGTTCCGGATTTTGAAACTGTAAGTGTAAATGGTTGTGATGTAAGTGGTAGATATGTATTCATTGAAAAACACTACAACTACAACCGAGAAGAAAGGATACGAGAAGTCAAATACACCTCGGTTGAATTGATAAATGAAGTTTGGAAGCGTTCGGATACTACTATGCTAGCAAAAGATTATTTTGTCTCAGAAATTAAATCGGCTTTAGTAAATGCGGGGTTTATAGAAATTAATGAATATGATTCCAGAGATTTTGGAGATAATACCCCAATAAGCTTTCCTTGCTTTGTTTGTCGTAAGCCATCTCTTACGTAATTCGTAAATAATTATCCGCCACCCGAGCAAAGTAGAGGGCAGAGGGCAGAAGGGAAGAAAAAGTTTTCGATGGTGCCTTTTTGCCTTGCCCAATTGGGTCTAATACCCTTGCACTTCCTTCGGCCTCCACACTCCTGCCTTCTTCAATAAACTATTAGCTATGAATAAACAATACTCTAATTTATCACCTGTGAAAAAAGCCCTTCTAGAAAAATGGAAGGGAGGAAAATTTAAAGCTGATATTATTCCCAAGCGTCAAGACTATAAAAATATTCCCTTATCTTTTTCTCAACAAAGACTGTGGTTTATTGACAAGCTTTATCACGGGAGTTCTTTCTACAATATTCCCCTTGCTTTTTATATACAAGGAAATTTGAATATTGCAGCACTTCAGCAAAGCTTGAATGAAATTCTCAAACGTCACGAAGTTTGGCGTACAAATTTTATATTTGTAAATGGAGAGCCAGTACAAGAAATTACTCCCAAATCAACTTGGGATTTATCTATCATTAACCTTGAACATTTGTCTGGTAAAGATTGGGAATCGGAGGTTAAACAATTTGCAGCAGAGTCAACAAAAAAACCTTTTAATTTAGCTAAAGGACTACTAGTTAGAGCAACCTTACTTCGCTTGAGTGAAGAAGAACACGTTTTGCTTGTGACTATGCATCACATTATCACAGATGGATGGTCTTGCGGTGTGTTCCTGGAAGAGTTGTCAACGCTATACGCTGCTTTCTCGACAAATCAACCTTCCCCCTTACCCAAACTCCCGATTCAGTATGCCGATTTTGCAGTTTGGCAACGCGATCGCATCCAAGGTGAATTCAAAGCAACCCAATTAAATTATTGGAAGCAACAACTCAAGGGTGAGTTACCCATACTACAATTACCTACAGATCGTCCGCGACCTACCATCACTACTTTTGCTGGTGTCAAGCAATACTTTACATTCTCAGCAGCCCTGACTAATGCACTCAGACAATTAAGCCAGCAAGCAGACACTACTTTATTTATGAGTTTGCTGGCAGCATTTAATATATTACTATACCGCTACACAGACCAAGAAGACATCTTGATTGGTTCTCCAATTGCCAACCGCAACCGCGCCGAATTAGAAGGGATGCTAGGTTTATTTGTTAATACTTTGGTATTACGTAATAACCTCAGTGGTAATCCCAGTTTCCGCGAACTTTTACATCGAGTCCGTGAGGTAACTCTTGGTGCTTATGCACATCAGGATTTGCCTTTTGAGATGCTTGTAGAAGAATTGCAACCCGAACGAGAC
>NZ_BAACAP010000133.1:0-30976 GCF_045865695.1 Scytonema hankhaensis NUACC26 | reverse complement strand
GCCAATTATCGGTCACTTTGGTTTGGGTTTCTACTCCTCCTTTATGGTGGCACAGAAGGTAGAAATCGATACTCTGTCCTATCAAGACGGAGCGCAAGCAGTACACTGGAGTTGTGATGGTTCTCCACAATTCACATTGGAAGATTCATCCCGTACAACTCTGGGTACAACCATAACTCTTACTTTGCAAGAAGAAGAACAGGAGTACTTAGAACCCGCTCGCGTTAAACAGCTGATCAAAACTTACTGCGACTTTATGCCCGTACCCATCAAACTTGATGGTGAGGTCATCAACAAGCAAAGGGCTGTTTGGCGTGAGTCTCCTAGTAGTTTGAGTAAAGAAGATTATCTGGAGTTTTACCGCTATCTGTACCCTTTCCAAGAAGAACCTTTGCTCTGGGTGCATCTGAATACAGATTATCCTTTCATTATCAACGGGATTTTGTACTTTCCTAGGATGAAGCCGGATGTTGATGTGACGAAAGGGCAGATTAAGCTGTTCTGCAATCAAGTTTTTGTCAGCGACCACTGTGAAGAAATTATTCCACAGTTCTTGCTGCCAATGCGAGGTGTGATTGACAGTACTGATATTCCCTTGAATGTGTCGCGGAGTGCTTTACAAACCGATCGCACCGTGCGGAAAATTGGGGATTACATTGCTAAGAAGGTGGGCGATCGTCTCAAGGAACTGTACCGAGACAATCGCGAACAGTACGTCAGCGCGTGGAAAGACTTGGGTACTTTCGTTAAATTTGGCGTTTTGAATGACGAGAAATTTAAGAAACAAGTGGAAGACATCATTGTTTTCCGCAGTACCTATCAACCAACGAGTAAGCAACAACCAGCAGATAACCCAACAGTTGAAGTTGAGGTACAATCTCAAGAAGGTGATGTTTGGCAAGATGTAACTCCCAATTCTGAGTCTTCAGCCCCAACTTCCCAGTTACCATACACTACCCTAAAAGAGTATCTGGAGCGAAACAAAGAACGTCACGAAAACCGTGTCTTATACGCTACCGATGAAGCGTCACAGGCAACTTACATAGAACTGCACAAAAATCAAGGTTTGGAAGTCCTGTTTATGGACTCCTTCATCGACACCCACTTTATCAACTTCTTAGAGCGGGAATATAATGAAGTTAAATTTACACGGGTAGATTCTGACTTAGACAACACCTTGCTGGATAAAGAGCAAGATAAGGAGATTGTCGATCCCAAGACAAATAAAACTCGGAGTGAAACTGTTAAAGAGCTGTTCGAGAAAGCTCTTAACAAACCCAAGGTGAACATCCGTACCGAAGCTTTGAAAGCAGACGATCCCCAAGGAACGCCACCTGCTATGGTGCTGTTACCAGAAATCTTACGTCGCTTGCGGGAAATGAACGCTTTGATGCAGCAACAACAAGCAGAGTTTCCTGAAGACCATGTTTTGCTAGTCAACACGTCTCACCCACTGATTCAAAATCTGGCAAGTCTTAGCCAAGGCAGTATTATTCAAGGAGAAGGCGAGTCACCTACCGGGCAGCTTGTGAAGATGATTTGCCAACATATATACGATTTGGCACTCATGTCTCAGAAGGGTTTTGATGCTGAAGGAATGAAATCTTTTGTTGAGCGTTCTAATGACGTGCTCACCAAGCTGACTCAAGAAGCAACAAAATAGCTCTAGCGACGAGATAGCCAAAAAATCAGGACAAACTGCCACCCACTGAGCGAGCAATTCTATACAATAAGAGATCGTGTCCAAAAAAATTGGAGAACTTGAATATGTCTCGTCGCTGCGAATTAACTGGCAAGAAGGCAAACAACGCCTTTGCTATCTCTCACTCTCACCGTCGTACCAAACGCCTTCAGCAAGTCAACCTGCAAACTAAGCGTATTTGGTGGGAAGAAGGAAACCGTTGGGTGAAAATGCGTTTATCAACCACAGCCATCAAAACCCTCGATCGCAAAGGATTGCAAGCAATGGCGAAAGAAGCTGGAATTGACCTCAGCAAATACTAAGGGAACTGGTTTTTCCCATTCAACCTTTAAAGTATCTTCTACTGCCTCCCCTTTATGGGGAGGCTTTTAATATTTTTGTCTTAATTTTTGATTAACTGATATCTTTTGCTACTAGGTGGGTAACCTAAGCTTACTATCTAACATTATCTTCATGAAGTTCTTTGCTTTGAATCACATCTTTGCAAAGTTCATGTAAACCTATGGTTTTATTATTCTTTTTCAGGTATAAATTAGGTAATTCTAATGATATTAGTGTTATCTAAGAAGCTGAAATACCATTCTTGAAGAGAATCGTTTGATACTGCGAGCGGTCTTGCGTTATGGCTATGCAAGGCTAATAAGTGGTGTCAAAAACTTTATCTTTGCCTGCATAGTTTTGTTAGGCGTAGTTCAACAATAGTAAACATTTTAAAGAAACCAGCATTAAATTTCTCTACAGGGAAGTGACTATGAAGCGAAATAGCAAGTTAGTTAAGGCTACGAAAAATTTCTACCAAAAGCTTTGCAGTTCCTCTCCATCGACAATTAAAGAGCAAAGTTTGTGGCTGCTGCGAGCTTTCTTAGTTACCAGGAAACAGTCCGACTGGGTGAATGCTGGTTTTGTGTTACCAACAGTCGCAATGGTAGCTTTGGTTGTTGTACTACTGACAACGGCAATTTTATTTAGGTCTTTTGAACGTTCTAAAAATGCGAGTAACGTTCGGGTTAATGAGACTGCTCTCAACGCTGCATCTCCTGCATTAGATCGTGCCAGAGCTAAATTGACTAAACTATTTGATGACCGTCGTTTGCCACGAGCAACACCAACAGATGTTGCAATTGACGGTCATTTAAAAAGTTATCTAAAAGAATATACTTTAGGTGATGAAACTCCATTAAATCTAGAGTATCAGGATACATCACAAACACCTGCAAAAACAATAGAAATGAAAACAGCGTGGATGTATCCTGTTGATACTGATAATAATGGTAAATTTGATAGCTACACCTTGTATGGAATTTACTTTAAAAATCCTCCTGTAAGTAATAGTAAATATACTCGTGCCAGAAATCCTCTAGAAGCAAGAACTCCACCCATGATTACTGGTGAAGTGAGTGCAAGTTGTGAAGATACCGTTGGTACTAGTGCTCTATTAGTAGGTAGTTCCGGTTGGCTGAATATTAGTGGTCAATTGAAAAAAAGCTTTTTTGTTTATACTGCAACTGTCCCTATTACTAATTCTAGTCCACCTACAGGATATGAAACTTATAAAGGTAATAAAGGGTTTTCTGCTTTAGAGTATCAACAAGATCGCGTACAATTACCTTTAGTTAATAATGCTGTTGTTTATGAAGATGACATTGCATTAGCACCAGGTACTGATTTCAACCTAAATGGACGAATTATTACTAATAGTAACTTTATTACTGGAGGTGTCGGTAAAGCTAACGTTAGATTATATCAAGTAAGTAGTGACGAGTCTTGTTTTTACGATCCTGAAAACGCCAAAATTATCATTGGTGGAAATTTAGGTGGAGGTGGTTTCACAGACGCCAGTGATTTGAATAACGGTACTAAAGTAGATTTATATAATGGAGAAGGAGTTAACCCTTCTTCATCTCCAATTGTTAAAGATAATAAATCGGTTGATGCTGTACCTACAGATATAGCGTACAACAGCTTAGCTTATGTGAAACGCATCAATCGCTTAGTTAGTGCTCAGATGGATAATCTAGTAACAAGCGATCCGAAGGAAGTTAAAGATGGTATTCAAAAAGAAAAGCAGAAACTAGGTTTATCTAGCTATTCTTTAGAAGAAGAAGAGCGACTCCGAAGACAACAGCTAGAGCTTTATTTCAAAAGACGTACTCGGCGAGTACCGTACAAAGAAGTTGCATTTGATAAAAACAGTGACAATAGCGTTGTTTTCGGTGCTTATGCATCTCCCACAAGTAATCCCCTTAAAGGTAGTGGTGAAACTCTTCGTCCACCGGATGAGTGGATATATCCAAATGATCCTACAGATGGTACAACAGCTACTAACTACGCAAAACTAACGCTAAAGACCAATAGTGATAAACTACTTCCAGGTGCAACTGAACCAAATAAATTACAACTAGTTTATAAAGATAAAGAACAGTACTTGGGCGATCGCGTTTTAATTGGTAACAACTTACCTCAAATCTGGTGGGATCAAGTCAAAGATAAGTTTGTTGGTTCGGGACGATTCGATACTCAAGATATTAAAGATAAGAAATGGAATGATGGCGATGGAGTTCGTAATCGCCGTACCCGCATAGAGCAGCTCGCTGATTTAGGAGCAATTGAACGAGATAAAGATTGGGAACTAGCAGCTGCTGAAAAGCCAGATATAGCTAGTCAAGATTATACGAATGGTGGTTTGCGAGTTATTACTGGTGCTGGGATTTATATGCCAAATAATTTGACAGTCGCTAGTTCAGCTACTGATTTCACTGCAGCTAAAACTGCTACGGACAGAATTTGGTCAGATATGATGCCAGTACCTTCTGCTACAGCTACAGTAGGTAACGTTATAGATAGCAGGAGTGACTTCAATGGCTTTGATTACAGCACAATTAAGCTACCAAATGCTAATACATCGTACCTCCGGATGAGAGCTAGTGTTGTGTATCATTACGCTGGTGTTTCAGGTACATACGACAAGACAAGTCCTACACCTATTGCATGCGTTAGTAGTTACTACGATCCTACAAATAGTACTACAGCAAAAAATCGAGACGTAGCAGCGATTCCCTATGACAAAGCTCCTGGAGGTAACTCTAATAACGGTATAGCTTACGGACCTCCTACTAAATCTGTCACTGATTACCAAGCAGTACTGAACTACCAAGCTGAGCTAAAGTATCCCAATGGACGATGGGTGAATGAACCGCTCAAAAACGCTTTAGCAAAAGCTTCTAATCGTACTCTTTCAGAGAGGTCTGCCATTGATTCTGCACTTTGTGCTTTACAAATTTTAGATGGTAGCATTAGTGCCAATGATTCTATTGTTCCTCATGGTGCTATTAAAGAAACTGCTTTTTTAGATGCACGGCAAATAAAGGCTATTCATCAGGACAATACTGCAACCCCTCTAGTTTTAGAAACTTTTACTAATGCTGATGAGGGTGCCAATGTCCCTTCTGATGCTGAGTATTCGCTTCCTCTAGAAGACCGTCAACCTTTAGAAATTCGCGCTACCGTTTTAGATATCGATTTACTTAGAAAGAAAAAGATTGGTAGCGCAACACCAGCACAAGAATATTTAGTACCAAATAGCGGTATTGTTTACGCTACTCGAGATGATGCACTTTTGGATTTAAGCGCTACAAAATCTGCAATAGGTTCAAATACACAAAAAGAGGAAAAACAGAAAACAGAAAGCCCTGTAGACTTTATTCTCGATCCAACTCGGCGTCCCAACGCAATTATGCTTGTGAATGGGTCTGAGATCCTTCGGGAAGAGAACTATAGAGATGCAGAAAAAGGATTAATTCTAGCTTCTAACCTACCAGTGTATATCTTAGGTAATTTTAATAACCACACTCAACAGGAGTTTAAATCTCCTAATGAGTTAGCAGATGATTGGAGCAACTTTTACACTCGCGTTAAAGCTAATCTTAATCCAAACTTTGCTTGTCGTAAAAGCGATCCAAGGCTACCCAATTGCACAACAGGTGACAAATGGCGACCTGCAAGCATATTGGCAGATAGCATAACCCTACTGTCTAACAACTATAGATTGGGCTTTCGCAATGAGGGAGATTATGACCTTAACAATAACTTGGGAGACGCTCCTTCAATTAAGGGGTTTAAGCAAAATGGGTTCTTGACTAACGCTTATGTGCCTAATGCTAGTTGGTACAATGCCAGTGGAACTGACATCGGTTATCCCAAAGATCACGAAAGCAGTATTACAAACAACCAAGGAAGTTCTTACCTCAACAATTTTGTCACCCCAATTCAGCGACGAGCAAACTTCCATGAGTATTTGATGGAAGTGTGTCCCAAATTACCTGTTTCAGAGTGTGGTTCTGATGATTGGTTTGTGGATTTGCATCCCACCGATTCAAAAAATACAACAAATCGCAAACACACATGGGATATTTCTGGTGGCATTGTGAGTAAGCCATTAAATACTTTAGAGTCGGGTTCTACAGCTACTGCTGCTGCAACTCCATATCAGCGTTATCCCCGTCGAGTTGCTTTTAAACGCAGTTCTAGTGGCGAGTTGGTTATAGATGCCTCTGGTCGCCCTACTCCATTGGGAATTGATTCAACAGGTACGGGTACAGTGCAAGAGTATCCATATAGCGGTGCTACCTACCCCCGCTCAGTAAATAATGCTCTTTGGTTTAAAACTACTACAAAGACCGATCCAAAGATGGATAATGACATTAACAAGGATGATGTTAACAATTCATTATTGCTTGCTAACGAGCCTTTAAGTGCAACAAAGGAAAGCCAACCGCGTTTGCTACCAGTTCTACAAATTACTAGACCTTTTGGTACTCCGTCAACTCAGGTATCTGATAAAGTGGGTCCTAGCAGTAGTGGCACGAATAATGTTCACGGAAACTGGTTGCAAGTAGCTACTGTAACAACATTTAATCTAGCAGCTGCCGCAGGAGACACTCCAGCTCGTTCTACAGAAGACAATGGTGGTCTACACAACTTTGTACGCTTTTTAGAAAACTGGAACCCAACAGGTACTACAGCAGATGCCGTTAAAGCTAGAATAAGTGGCTCCTTTATTCAAATTAAACGAAGTGCATATGCAACTGGACCATTTAGAGCATTGCTTAGTGGCGAATATCAAATTGTAGGTAACCAAAGTAGAGCTCCCTTTTATCTTGCTCCTGACCGACAATGGGGTTATGATGTGGGGCTACTGTCTCAATCGCCAGACTTATTTGCTCAAAAACTAGTTAGAACTCCTGATGAATTGCCCGATGAGTATTTCCGAGAAGTGAGCCGAGATGATGTTTGGGTAAAAACATTGTTGTGCGCTAAAAAAGCTGACGGTAGCAATAGTTATGCTGTTGATTCAGATCAACGTTCTTGCAATTAAGTAATTAAATATTAGAGGCTAAAGCAAACTGGCAGAAATAATATTTAGTGGAAAAAGTAAAAATTCTATACTCTCAACTTTATCTCCTTCTGCCTTCTACCCTCTTCTTGCACAGGAGTTACAATGATTAATTACAAAAAACTACAAACGAAACATTCGTCTGGAGAGTCTGGTTTTACCATAATTGAATCACTCGTAGCATTAATTATTGCTGCCGTTTTATTAACAGTGATCGCACCAGTGATTGTTCTTTCAACTGCAACTAGACTACAAGCACGACGTGTAGAACTGGCAACTCAAGCTGCCAAAACATATATTGATGGTGTCAAAACGGGAGTTATTACTCAACATCCTCCTATCACAACTGTGGAAACAGACTTTCTTGCTAATCCTCCCACAGAAACATCTCTTGCTTGCCCAACAGGAAATGCTTATTGTACTTCACCTTCTACATCATTGCCATCTTCTAAATATCTGCTGTATTGTATTGACGGTGATATAAATAATGGTGATCCAAATCTAGAAAAAGGATGTACCAATAACTCTAAAGACTTGATAATTCAGGTATTTGGTTATAACCAGCAAACAAACGATTCATTACGTGGATATCGTCTAGGATTGCGTGTATACAGAGCAGATGCTTTCAAGAGCGGCATAACTTTAAAAGCATCCAAGGAAAACATTAAACAACAACAAACTTTTACTGGAGGAACTGGCTTAACAGATGTTCAAGCCCCTCTACTAGAAATGACAACAGATCTAAGTCCTGAAACAACTTCATTTGATGACTTATGTAGACGATTAAAACCCAAATCGGCTCCTAGCAATCCCAATCCCAATCCTAACTCTCAATGCTAAACATCTACAATTAAAGGGGGATATACAGCATGAGTTCACTCCAATGGCTTTTTAGCAATCAGATAAAATACTCTAAACTTTTTCAAAAAGTTAGCAGTAGTGGTTTTACCTTGATTGAATTACTTGTAGCCATAGTTCTAGCCGCCCTAATTATCACTCCTTTGCTAGGATTTATGGTTAATGTTTTAGATGCAGATCGTAGAGAACAAGCAAAGACAAGTTCAGAACAAGAAATACAGAATGCGTTTGACTACATCAACCGTGATTTACAGCAAGCAGTATATATATATGATGCTGATGGATTGACAAGAAACTCAAATCCCACAACACCAAGTAGTTCAGGCATCAAAGATCAAATACCACCTGCATCGGAAACATCAGGAACATCAACAGTTGGTTGTTCAAATAGTAGCCTATGTCAACCAATTCTTGTGTTTTGGAAGAGGAAATACTTGAGAGATGTTATCGAATTTTCAGGAGGTACTGGAACAGACACAAAAGATGATACTTTTGTTTACTCATTAGTTGCTTACTACATTATTAAAGACAATAATACTACTTGGTCTAAAGCTGCTCGTATCGCTAGATTTGAAGTAAGCGATGGTATACAAGTTTCCAATGGTCAAACTTGTACTGGATATTCAGATACAACATATCTTGCAAAAACTGGTGGTGGTGCTTGGTGTCCTGACAAAGGTTTTAAGAGGTTTAATCTAAGTGAAACAGTTGGAGAGTTAAAGGACAAAATGAATACTTGGACAAAAGCTTCAAGTAACTATTCTGAAAACGCTTTGGTACTAATAGATTTTATCGATCAAACTGCTATTGGTTCATCTTTACCTACTTGCCCCTCTGGTTCTGGAATGCTTGTCTCTGGTAGTTTTATGGGTTTTTACGCTTGTATAAATTCTAATAATAGAAATTCAACAGCACAGATATTTATAAGAGGGAATGCACTTGCTCGTGTTCAAAATAATGATTTGGACTACAGTAAATCTCAAAAAAGTTATTTTCCCACTGCAAGTATTAGAGTACAAGGACGCGGATATTTATTTAATAAATGAGTCAAGAGAAAAGCAAAAGTATTAATACAATGGTAGATTTTTATGGTTAAAAAAAGTTTCAATTTATTACATATGAACGGTATTAACAAAAAAAATAAAAATCTATTTTTGATAAATAAGTGCTTTGTGTCTAAGCGTAATCAGCAAGACACAGGCTTTACTCTACTGGAAGTTTTAGTAGTGGTAGTGATGGTAGGAATTTTAGCAGCAATTGCTGCTCCAGCTTGGCTTAGTTTTGTTCAAAGACAACAAGTGAATAAGGCTAATGATACTGTTTTAGCTGCAATACAGGAAGCTCAACAACAAGCTAAAAAAACCAAAGTTAGTTATAGTATCAGTTTTAAAAAAAATCAAAATAAAATTGAGTTTGCCATTTATCCTACTAAAAAATTTGATGGTACAAATGTAAATTTTACAGACATCACAACCTGGAAGCCTTTAGGTGGAGATGTGGGAATGCAAGTAGGGCAATTACTCCTTGGGACAAATCTTAATGGTGAAAATACTGCTGGTAGCTCTGTTTCCTACACTTTAAGTACACCTACAAAAATTACATTTGACTACATGGCTACTCTACCAAATGCCAATTTTGGAACACCACTAACAGGTTCATCAGAACCACCTGGGTTAAAAGTTGTATTAGCTGTACCGAAATCGGTAAATTCTACAGATGCTGGAGATGTTAAACGTTGTGTTATTGTGAAAACTCTTTTAGGAGGAATGCGAACAGATAAAGATAGCAATTGTAACTAACTAATTTTTTAACTAAAAATTAAAATAGATTCCATGAAAATACTGAACCCTAAACATTATTTTGAGTGCAAACTTGAAACAAGCATAATTTTTGTTTCTAGATCTTAGATCGATAAACTAGTGATTTAACATTAAGTAAAAATTTTACGCTATGATTCAGAGCCTTGACTTTACTGTAGCTATTCCAACTTATAATGGTGCAAGTCGTTTGCCTGAATTGTTAGAACGATTGCAAAATCAATGTAATGTTGAGAATATTTCTTGGGAAGTTATTATCATAGATAATAATAGTACTGATGACACCGCTAATCTTATTAAAAATTATCAAAATAATTGGCAGTATTTATATTCTTTAAATTACTACTTTGAGGCACAACAAGGAGCAGGCTACGCTCGAAAACGTGCAGTTAAAGAAGCAAAAGGTAAGTTGATTGGTTTTTTGGATGATGATAACTTTCCAGTATTAAATTGGGTTGCAAGAGCTTATACTTTTGCTCAAAAACACCCTCTTGCTGGAGCTTTTTCTAGCCAAATTCATCCAGAATGGGAAGTAGAACCACCAGAAAACTTTCAACGGATAGCTCCATTTTTAGCAATTACAGAGCGTGGAGATATACCTTTACTTTACGAAAAACACAAAAAATTACTACCTCCTTCTGCAGGGCTTGTTGTTCGTAAACAAGCTTGGTTAGAGAGTGTACCTAGTCAAACCATTTTAACTGGTAGAGTGACTGGAAACACGTTAACTGGTGAAGACATAGAAATCTTATCTTATATTCAAAAACGTGGTTGGGAAATTTGGTATAATCCCGAAATGGAAATTTATCATAGAATACCAAATTGGCGCTTACAGAAAGAGTACCTAATTCCATTTTTCAGAGGTATTGGTCTGAGTCGTTATGTTACTAGAATGATAACTATAAAAACTTGGCTAAAACCATTATTTTTTTTAGCATATATCATTAATGACTTACGTAAAATATTACTACATTTACTTAAGTATAGATGGCAAGTTCAACAAGATTTAGTTGCAGCTTGTGAACTGCAACTTTTTATAAGTAGCTTGTTTAGCCCTTTTTATTTACTTATTAAAGGATATTTAAAAATAAATCATAATTAATAAGCGCAATAAATGATTAAAAAATGACTGAAATAGTAAACAAAAATTTAGATATCACAATAGCAGTACCTACATATAATAGGGCAAGCTATTTACCAAAACTATTAGAGCGTCTTTTCAATCAGATAGACGTAGAGCAACTTAATTGGGAAATTATTGTTATTGATAATAATAGTACTGACAATACATCGCAGTGTGTTCAAGATTATCAATCTAAACAACTAAGTAATTTGTCACTAAGATATTTTCTAGAAACTAAACAAGGAGCAGCCTTCGCAAGACTAAGAGCAGTTCGTGAAGCTAGAGGTTACTTAATTGGGTTTTTAGATGATGACAATCTACCTGCATTAAACTGGGTTGCACAAGCCTTTGTCTTTGCTAAAGAACATCCTCAAGCTGGTGCATGGAGCGGTCAAATTCATGGTGATTATGAAATAAAACCTCCAGCAGGATTTGAAAAAATTCAAGCTTTTTTGGCAATTAGAGAACATGGAGCGCAACCTCTTTTATTTAAGCCAGAGCATTTACAACTTCCTCCAGCAGCAGCACTTGTTGTTCGTAAGCAAGCGTGGTGTGATAATGTTCCGCAACAACCTCAATTGACTGGAAAGTTACCTGGTTTGTTAGTACAGGGTGATGACTACGAACCATTGCTGTATATACATAAAGCTGGTTGGAAAATATGGTACAACCCCAGTATGCATACTTACCATCAAATTCCAAGCCAAAGACTAGAAAAGGATTACTTATTAGATTTAGCTCGTGGTTGTGGTCTATGCATTTGTCAATTACGGTTAATCAATGCAAAAAGCTGGCAAAAACCTATAGTAATATTGAGAACATTTTTAGGTAATTTAGCTCGCTTTTCACAACATATGATGAAATATAAATTTAATTCTAAAAGTGATTTAATTTCTCTCTTTGAATTACAATTTTACTTTAGTAGTATGATGAGTCCTTTTTATTACTTAAAACAAATATGTAAAAAGAGATTAAAAAGTTTATATAAAATAAAAAGTAGTATTTAAGTATTTAGTTTAATCATCGTATTTAATTTGTTTAAATAAAAATGAATCAAGAGAAATCTCCATCACCACTAATTTCAGTCGTTATACCAGTTTTTAATGGTGAGAAAACTATTAAAGAAACTATTGTATCTGTACTACATCAGACTTTTGATAATTTTGAGTTAATTATTATTAATGATGGTTCAGAAGATTCAACTTTGGATGTAATTTCTCAAATTGACGACTCCAGAGTCAAAGTCTTTTCATATTCTCATACTAATGCAAACATAAGTCGTAATCGTGGTCTTTATTATTCAAGTGGAGAGTATGTTAGTTTTTTAGATGCAGACGATCTCTGGTTACCAGAAAAGCTAAATAGTCAGTTACTTGCTTTACAACAGAATGCAAATGCAATGGTTGCTTATAGCTGGACTGATTATATTGATGAATGTAGCCAGTTTGTAGTTTCTGGTACTCATACGACAGTAAATGGTAATGTCTATGAAAAACTGCTTGTAAGTAATTTTTTAGAGAATGGTTCTAATCCCTTAATACGCAGAGAAGCTTTAATTGCATTAGGTGGATTTGATGAATCTCTACCTGCTGCTCAAGATTGGGATATGTGGCTTCGATTAGCTCACAAGTACAATTTTGTTGCTGTACCTTCTGTACAAGTTTTATACAGAATAAGTGCTAATTCACTTTCTTCTAATCTTACCAGACAAGAAAAAGCTTGCTTGTTATTGCTTAATAAAGCATACAACAATAGTCCTGCTTCAAAACAATCTTTTCGGAAACAGAGCCTAGCAAATCTCTATAAATACCTTAGTTGTAGAGCTTTAGAACAACCTTTTAATCGACATAAAAGTAAAGCTGCTGCTATCTTCTTAATGAAGTATGTTATTTATAACTCTTCTAGGTTTAAGTATGCTAAAATGACGTTAATCATGCTAATAAAAATTCTTCTAATTCTTTTGTTACCTAAAATATTATATACAGCCGTTCTGACAAGCGCAAATAGAAAATTGAATTGATTTTTAATGTCATTTAAAAGAACTTTACCTTCAGATGTATATTGTTTACTCCCTTTCCGCTCTAAAATTACCGATCTTTGTAGGGTGGATACTGGCCACCGATAGAGAATGGTGGGCAGTGCCCACCCTACGTGTTTGGGTAATCTTCTGGCGAGAAGGGAGTAATTCTTGCAAGCGATCGCAATGTGATTAAGACAAATTCGACCGTCTTTTATAAAGGAATAGCCTCATGAAAGACTTTATCTTGAATAAAAGAATGTAAAGAATTAGTAGTTATTACATCAACTTTACGATTCAAGAAATTTTCCAAATCCTGAATTAAACCAACTGGAAACCAAGCTGTAATTTTCTGTATATCATAATCAATTAAAAAATCAATATCACTTGAGTCTGTTTCTTCTCCTCTAGCTACGCTTCCAAAAATCCGAACATTACAAGCTCCGTGTTTAGCCGCAATACTGATAATTTCTTCTCGGTTTTCTTGAAGAACTTCTTTTAACTTCATATCGAATTTTTCTGAAAGTTTTACAACTCCTTATTTTAAACCAATATTGATGTTTTTCGATCGAAGAGGTTTTACCTTCACCCACAAGAAAACTCTATACTGATTATCCGGATAGTAAAAAAGATACCAGTAAAGACGAATAGATACTTCTGGTAATTTTTTCATATCCAAATTAATGCAACCAAAGCTTTTCAAAAATTGCTCTAACAGTGGCTTCACTATGTTAGAGATTATCGTCATTGTTCTAATAATTAGTTTACTAAGTGCGATCGCAGTTCCTAGTTGGCTTGCCTTTATTGACATTCAACGACTGAAAACTGCCCAAGGTGAAGTTTATCAAGCCATACGCCAAGCACAAAGTTTAGCAACAAAGAACAAGTTAACCTGGCAAGTTAGTTTTCGAGAAAATAATGGCGTTGTGCAATGGGCAGTTCATCAAGCACAGGCTGACAAATTTCTCCCATATACTATTAGTGTCAACAATAATCTATGGCACAACTTGGATAGAAATATTCGGATTGATACAGAAAAAAATAATCAAGGAAAATCCGAGACAACATTACCAAACAATGCTTCAGCCCAAGCTTGGCGAGTCATATTTAATTACCAAGGCTGTCCAGTCTATCAAGTAGGAGATGAATGCACTCAAACATCACTGAGAACGCTAGGACAAATAACCTTTTCTACTAAAAATGGTGGCAAAGCAAAGCGTTGTGTTTATGTCTCTACAATATTAGGTGCAATGCGAACAGGAAAAGAGCATAGTAAAGCGAATGACAACGGCAAATATTGTTATTAAAATAATGACCATCATTATTCACTAATATCAAAAACCCAATTTCTTACAAAAACTATAACTTGTAACAGTTTAGGTTTTCGTTTAAAAACTGAGTTTTTATTTTTTTAATAAAAGTGCAAAATATTAGCTTTTCTAAGGAGAGCCTAGGAAAAGCTAATTCTATAGTAAAGAACAAGAGAAATAAAACAACCACACCTCGTCTTTTATTTCTTCGGGGTTTTCAATCCACGGCGTTCTAACATATTTCGGACTTCTGGACTTGGATTATAATCATAGCCGTAAGAAGACCTCTCTGAATCATCTAGAATTTGAGGTGTCAACAACACAATAACTTCATTACGTTGACTAGATTTGTTTGTCCTTCTGAATAAAGAACCAATGAGAGGAATATCACCCAAGATAGGTATTTTGGATACATTAACTCTGTCTGAATCTTGAATAATACCACTCAGAATTAGTGTTTGACCATCTCTTAGACGGATTAGACCAGACTGAAGAGATCTTTCAGCAATCAAAATAACTCGCCCAGCGTTTTCGACTCTTTCTTCACCTGAAGGTGCTTTGACAACAGGTGCAACTGATAGACCAACAAAACCATTATCGTCAATCCGCTCAATTTTCACACCCAAAGTTAATCCAACATTAGCCTTCTCAATTGTGATTGTTTCTCTAGAGCTACCAGCAGTGTCAGTAATTTCTCGTTTTAAATTTCCTACAACTTCCTGAGTTAAATTGACCTGAGCCTGTTGACCTTCTTGTACAATCAAAGTCGGGTCAGTCAAAATCTTAGCATTGCCATTAGTAACTTGAGCCTGCAAGCTAAGAAGGAAACGTTTGGGGTACTGAAACAAAGAAGGTAGTGCTGCTGTTGCGGTTCCATACGCTCCAGGTTGAAAGTTGGTTGCTACTGTATTTGGTCCGCCTGGAGTTGTTGGAGGATTTACAGTTGTAGTTGTTATATTGGGAGTCCCTCGTGTAATGTCTGTAATACCAGCTTTAAAGGGATCTCCTGAACGCCCTGCTACACGATTGTAAAATGGTTGAGATCCTCCCGGTACTTCGTTAACATTGAATTGACCATTCACAGTATTATTAAATACCGTTCTTTCGCCGATTCCAGTATCTGGAATTCGAGTAGAATTGTTTAGATCGATGAAAGTGTTAGAACCTGCATAAGGATTGGCAACAGTATTTGGACTCAACCCACTAGTTGCGTTTGCTGCCGAAGTTGGATTGAAACCACCAAAATTTAAAGCAGCTGCACCGCCATCGTTGACAAAGAAGTTATTGCCAACACCAAAAGAAAAGCTAGTGTTAAAGTCTTTAGCACCTAAGAGATTAACATCAATGATTTTGACATTTACGGCAACTTGACGGCGACGAATATCTAGCTGAGTTAGTTGAGCTAGTGCCATCTCAACTAGTTTAGGTGGTCCAACAAGGGTAATTGAGTTAGTGCGTTGATCGCCTGACGCTTGCAAACCTCGCAGTAAGGGCTTTGAGTCTTGAAACTCAGTTCGTAAAGTCTCTACTCTTAGTTCTGTTGTTGTCTGAGTTTGAGTGACTGCCGAATTAGCAGCACCGCCGACGGGGACAGCATTAACACTTGTTACCAATCGTTCGCGAGTGATGGCACTTTCTGCTCCTAAAGCAACCAAAAAACTCAAAGCCGTATCTACTTGTACTTGATTTAAACGCACGTTACGCATTACAAGGTCACGGGTCGCATTTGGCAATTTAGGACCAACAAAAACTGTACGCCCACTGCGATTACCTTCCAAGCCACTCAAGCGCAAGACATAGTTAAACACATCTTGCACTGGCTCATTTTCTATATCCAAAGAAATTGTCGGTCCTTCACCTGCATTCGCCCCACCTTGACCTCCTTGTTGTTGTCCTTGTCCTCCAGCTGCATTATTTGCAAAAGCTAAGTTAAGACCAGCAGCACGAGCAAGTAGAGATAACACTTCACGTACAGGAGCATCTCTCAACACCAAACGCGGAACTCGTTCTTGCGTTCCTAGATCGATAACACTTGGAGAAGCATCCATGTTTGATATCGCAATATCTCCAACTGGTGGCGCAACGGCTCTAGGTAAGAAAGGTGGAGCCTGATTCAGACTCGGATCGACTCCAGATGCAGGTGCAGGTGCGCCATTCACAGTCACTTTTGGGTTAGGAACCAAAACCTCTGGCTGTTGATTTTGACTGGGTGGAACTGGAATGGGAGTTGCAGCTTGTTGACTTGGCGTCTTGCTTGCTGTCTGTGATGGCGATCGCGGAGCCTGTGCTTGGGTTCCATCAGATGGTGCAAAGCTGAGAGTAATTTGGTCTTGCTTTCTCACCACAGGTTGGCTAGTAGGAGCGCCTTTACTTCCTGTTACAACAACCCGAATGCTATTGGCATCAAGCTGATTGATAGCAACTGAAGCAATTCCCGGTGCGGGATTATCTTGACGAAAGCTATTACCTTTTGATAAACGGAGTTGAGTATTAATAATATCTGCAACTAGAGTATTACCTCTTTGTGTTGTAAAAACCTGTGGGCGAGAGCCAGAGGAAGTTGTTAAGACAACATTCACTCCGCCGTCAGCAGGACTTAGTTTGACTCCAGTAATTTGACTAACTTGTGCCATGACTGGCTGAGCCGCTATCATCGCGATCGCGGCAACACCAAATGCTAAACCATTACCGTGAAGCTGTTTCACAGTTCATTCCTCACATTAAACACTATTTATTTCAGTGACCTGTGACCAGTAACCAGTGACTAGTGTTGTATATTGTAGAAGTCACTAAATTGGTTTATCGAAAAAACTAAATTGTTTCATTTGTTCAACTTTTCTACTTTTAGGTATGTAGATTAATTGGTTACTGGTTACTGCTCACTGATTACTGGTCACTGGTTACTGCTCACTGACTTATATTTCCCGTAAAAGTTAGAAAATTAACAGTTTTTTTGCTTTCGGGATTGTTAAATTTAGTTTCTCATGAAGCTATTTGAATTTGTGCCGTAGAATTACTGAAGAATTGGGGATTGGAAGATGTTTGTAAAGTCTACCATTGTATCAAGATCCCCCCTAGCCCCCCTTAAAAAGGCTACGGTGTACACACAAGTCTCTTAAAGTACCTTCATTTTCGATCCCCCCTAGCCCCCCTTAAAAAGGCTACGGTGTACACAAGTTATATTTACCCCCCTTAATCCCCCCTTATAAAGGGGGGAAACGCAAAATCTAGTTCCCTCCCCTTGCCAAGGGGAGGGCTAGGGTGGGGTAAATAAGGTCAAACCTCCGTTTGTGAACTATTTCAGACTTCTGTGTACACCGTAGCCTTAAAAAGGGGGGAAAATCTTGAAAGTCCCCCTTTTTAAGGAGGATCTTGATGTGTTTATTTACCCAATATTCACCAACATTTAATTAGCCCGCGTAGGCGGGCTTCGTTTGTATAGCCGAGGCAGCGCGTTGCGGGGGTTCCCCCCGTTGAAGCGCCTGCCGTCCATATTTCCAATGTGAGGGCGATATGGTTAAGCATTGCTCACCATTCAATGTTGGTGGGCAATGCCCACCCTACTGGTCACTGGTCACTGCTTACTGGTCACTGTATCTTGTGGAGTCATAGGCATCAATGCCTGTATCTGGAAATTAGTACTGATGGCTTTAGGACCGATCCGACGTACTTTTTTACCTGGTTCATCAGCAGTTTCAGGTGCCAATGCTGCTTGATAGTCTTTCACCAACAACAAAGGCTGTAACCGTTCTATATTGCGAAGAATGGATTGTGTTTGTTCGTAAGTTCCAATAATTTCAATATTGATGCTCCGACGTTTTAACTTTCCATCCACAAGAGGACCAAAAGTTCCATCAGTAATCGGTTCTGCTTTTTCGCCAGTAGGCGCATATTTCTTGAGTTTTGCTCTCACTGCACCAAAAGGAATTTGACTGTTACCAGACTCAACTAATCGATTTAAATCTAGCAGCAATGTATCTAAGGTTTTCTCATTAGCAAACAAACCCATTACCTGGACTTGTTGCACTTTTGCTTGATTCTGCTCTTCTTGAATCTTACCAATTTGTTTAATAGCAACTTTCTTTTGCTCGATATCTGTTTGCAATTCCGTCTGTTTGGTTTGCTGCTGCTGAAACATATCCCAAGATGGCATCAGCATATTCATTGCCATGAAGGCTGCACCAGCAATTCCCAAACACCCTACAATAATTCCACTGACTTTTGGTGTCAGGGAAATTCCAAAAACAACGGGGTAGCTAGGTGCTGAGGCTGCACCAAAATCTCCACCCTGTTCAAAACTTATATCTTCACTCACCGTCATTTTTGAAGGACTCCTGTTTTTTGCAGATTGCGAATTCGAGAAACCAGTCCTACTGTGCCTTTTTGCTCTAATTCCCGCATTAATTCGGAAGCCGGAACATCACTCATACTCGATTGAATCGTGTATCTAACTATTTGAGGTGGTTTAAAACCTTGTGGAAGCGTTACCCCAGCTGGTACTGGTGCATCGATTAACTCTGCTGTCGTAATTCTTGTCTCAGTCCCCTTTAAAAACCGAGACTGCTGTAAAGTCAGCATAAAATCATTAACTTGATTGAAAGAACGCGCAACGCCTACAATTTCTATACCTCCAGCAGGGTTTGGGGCTGGCTGTCCTGCCACTGGTGCGGATGGTGCTATTTGTTTAATAGTTTCAATTTGTACTGTTTTAGGAATGCGATCGCGCAAATCCTGTAACATAGCAGACCAAGGGCGTATCTGGTCAAAAACCGTAACCAAAGCCTGAGTTTCCTGCTTAATTTTGTTAGTTTCTTCCTTAATCTTATTAATACTACCTATTTGTCCCTCAAGAGATTGTTTCTCTTGTTCGAGTTGTACAATAGCTTGTCCCAACTCCGCATTTTTAGACTCCAAGATCCACCAACTCGTTCCTATAAGAATAGGTAAAGCCAAACCCGCACCCACCCCTATATAAAGAGGAGTTAAATCTCCAGCTGGGAGAGAAATCTTACCTCGTGGCTTCTTTTCAGAAGTTTTATTATAAGCTGGGCGGTCTTTCAGAAAATTAATATCTAAACTATACATTCCATCACACCCTTTCCTTAAGTATTTAACTAAAACGCTGCTGTATTGCTAAGTACAATGCCCAATCGCCAATCCCCAATCCCCAATCGCCAATCCCCAATCGCCAATCCCCAATCGCCAATCCTTTACACCTCTCTCATTCCCAAACCAAGCACAATCCCCAAACCAGGACGTTCAGAAGTTGGGTATTTTTCCTCATCAACTTGTAAAGACAACGCGCCCACCGGATCGATTTGAGTTGTAGGTAAACTCAATCGTTGTGTAAAGAACTCATCAAGCTGACCTAGCCCGCCACCCGGTCCAGCCAGTAAAATCTGAGCCACCTCCAGATTTTCACTTTGATTGAGATAAAAATCGATAGAACGACGCAACTCATCCGTCAGTTCTCCCAACACCCTAATAACCGCCGCCATACCTGGATTAATCTCAGTCACCCCAGTCTTCCCACCATCTACAGGCGTAGAAGGAATAGACATTCCTTGCAACAACTCCATATCTCGCGAGACAGGTAAATTCATTGCTTTTGATAAAGCAAGCTGCATTTGATAAGTCCCGATAGGTACAGTTCGAGAAAATTGTGGCACACCGTTCACAACGATCGCAATTTCCGTGCTATCAAACTCTATATCCACAAGCACGGCTGCTTCTTGCGGACCATATTGTCGGAGTTGGTCGCGGATTGTCCGAATCAGAGCAAAACTGTTAATCTCCAAAACATCGATTTGCAATCCTGCCTGTTCAAACGTACTAATATAGGTATCAGTCACTTCCTTGCGAGTCGCAACCAAAAGCACCTGAACCTTTTCAATTCCGTCGTCATCTACAAAATACCCAAGTTTCTGATAATCTACATCAGCCTCCTCACGAGGATAAGGTAAATACAAACCAGCTTCGTGATTCAGAACCATCTCCCGGAGTTCTTTATCATCCAACTCAGCAGGAACGGGAATCAGACGCACGATAGAATCGCGTCCCGGTACAGAAGTCGCAACACGCGAAGCCTTAATCTTACTATTTGCCAATACCTGCTGAATCAATTGCGCCATTGTTGGCGGGTCAGTAATTTGACCATCTACCACCACACCTTCAGGAACAGGTACTGATATTAAATTTTCTAACTTCACACCTTGACCTTGCTTGCGGATTTGAGCTAAATTGACCCGTTGCGGTGCAATTTCGATGCCCACTCCACCCTTAGATTTATTAAATAGATTATTAAGTTGTTTAACCACAGGTTTACCACCGGAGCACTCAGTAAAAAAATGAATAATATAAAAAGATTAATATGAAGATCCCTGTTTCTCCCCCCGTTATATTACCTAAAAGTGTAGAAATGCCCTTAGTCATTTGTCCATTATCTTTTGTTCCATACTAAGAGGACGTCTAACAAGTTTTTAGTGATGTATTACAGTTTTGCAGATCCCCCTAAATCCCCCTTAAAAAGGGGGACTTTCAGAGTATTTCCCCCCTTAAAAAGGGGGGCTAGGGGGGATCGTGCATAGAATTTGATACTTCAAGAGACATTCTCTAATGACAAATGACAAATGACTAAGAACAAAGGACAAACGTAAAATGATTCAAATTCACAAATTCAAAAAATTTACTATTTGGTTACTATTCGGTTTATTAACCAGTTGGATTGTTAGTTGTGGTACAGCAAATATCAGCACAAACACAAAACAAGCATCATCAGCAGCAGCAAAGGTTGAGTTTTGGACAATGCAACTCCAACCTCAATTCACCGACTACTTCAAAAGCCTCATAACATCCTTCGAGTCACAAAACCCTGGTACAAAAGTTACCTGGATTGATGTCCCTTGGACTGCAATGGAAAACAAGATATTAACAGCTGTCTCCGCAAAAACGCCACCCGATGTTGTTAACTTAAACCCAGACTTTGCCTCTCAACTAGCAGGACGCAATGCCTGGTTAGATTTAGATGCCAAAGTTCCTTCTTCTGTTCGTTCCTCCTACTTACCAAACATTTGGAAAGCCAGTACCCTCAATGGAAAGAGTTTTGGTATTCCCTGGTATCTCACCACGCGGTTAACCATTTATAACACCGATTTATTAAAACAGGCAGGTATTACTAAAACACCCGTTACCTACACTGAATTAGCACAGGTAGCGCAACAAGTTAAAGAAAAAACAGGTAAATACGCCTTCTTTACAACATTCGTGCCTCAAGATTCTGGTGAAGTTCTAGAATCTTTAGTCCAAATGGGAGTCACCTTAGTCGATGCTGAAGGAAAAGCAGCCTTTAACTCTCCACAAGGCAAAGCAGCATTCCAATACTGGGTAGACTTATACAAAAAAGGGCTACTACCCAGAGAAGTCCTCACACAAGGACACCGCCACGCCATAGACTTGTATCAAGCAGGAGAAACAGCATTACTCTTTTCAGGCGGAGAGTTTCTAGAGACAGTTGGTAAAAACGCACCTACCATAGCCAAAGTTTCTGCAACAGCCCCCCAAGTTACTGGTGAAACAGGCAAAAAAAATGTTGCCGTCATGAACGTTGTGATACCTAGAGACAGCAAACAACCTGACGCTGCCCTCAAATTTGCCCTATATCTTACCAACGACAACAACCAACTTACCTTTGCCAAAGCAGCAGGAGTTCTGCCTTCGACAGTCAAATCACTTTCTGATAGTTACTTTAAAGATGTACCAACTAACGCCTCAACGTTAGATAAAGCAAGAGTAATTAGCGCTCAAGAGTTGCAACAAGCTGACGTTTTAACTCCGAGATTAAAAGATATAAAACGTTTGCAAAAGACTATTTACGAAAACTTACAAGCAGCAATGCTAGGCGAGAAAACAGTCGATAAAGCTGTTGAAGATGCAGCAAGTGAGTGGAATAATCAGTGACCAGTGACCAGTGACCAGTGACCAGTGACCAGTGGTCATCTGGTTTACTGGTTTTGAGTATACTCCAGAGCATTGTGCTAATTTCTTCAGCATCTTTATAAAGACTGTCAAAGGCTTTTGGAGTAATGTATCTTGTATCTTTCAATAAATAAAGCCAGTATTTAGTTTCTAAACATTCTTTATAAGCTATTGACATTTTAGCTCTAAAGTCTGCTCTAGAGGTTGTTTGAAAAGTGATTAGTTGTGATTTTAATCGCATTATTACCCCCCTTCATCCCCCCGATGTATTGGGGGGAAACAAGAAAAATCCGGTTCCCTCCCCAATACATCGGGGAGGGTTAGGGAGGGGTAAAAAATATTTAATACATCAATCATGACTTTTCAAACATCCTCTAAAACTGATCGCTCACAGCTCACTGCTCGTTGCTAAAAAATGACCAACAAGATATAGCGAACCACACAAAATCACTAGATTACCTTTTGATGAAGCAAAAGTTGCTTCTAAGGCTGAAGATAAATCAGGATAAGTACTGCAGTCTGACAACTCCGGGCAAACATCCCAAGCAATCTTCGCTAATTCGTTAGGACGGGCTGTAATCGCATCTGGTACTGGAACAAGAAACACGCGATCGCCTGGTCGGAGTAAAATTTTGAAAATATCAGCGTGGTCTTTTTTTGCCAACATTCCCACAATCCAATCAACTTGAATTTCAGATTTTAGATTTTGGATTGTAGATTGAGTATCGAAGTTTGGAATTTCCCAATCTCCAGTTCCCAGTCCCCAGTTCCCAATCCTCAGTCCCCAGTCCTCAATCGCCAATCCATCAACATAATCGCGCAAAGCTTGAGCACCACCAACATTATGAGCACCGTCTAACAATAATTGATGATTTTTCCACTTCGTCCATTGAAGTCTTCCCAACCACTTGGTTTTTGCCATCCCATTGATAATGGCTTCCTCAGAAATTTTCCAACCTTGTTCTTGCAAAACTTCCACAGCCGCTAGTGCTACAGCAGAGTTTATTAACTGAATCTGCCCCTGCAACACTAACGGATATTTGATGGATTGGCGATTGGGTAATGGCGATTGGGGATTGGGTGTTGGGGATTGTAAGAAATAATCCTTTGCCCCTTGCCCAATTTCCCATTCAGCCCATCCGGGGGAAACTTGACGTGCTGGCTGAGGTGCAATAATTGGACATCCTAACTCTAAAGCACGCGATCGCACAACTTCTTCTGCATCTGGTGGCAAAACACCGATAACAGCAGGGCATCCCGGTTTAAAAATACCCGCTTTTTCGCGGGCAATATCGGTGAGATTGGGACCGAGTTTTTGCCAATGGTCGCGACTGATAGAAGTAATAATAGTTACAAGAGGGTTCGAGCAGACGTTGGTTGCATCCAAGCGCCCTCCAAGTCCCACCTCTATCACCGCCAAATCCACCTTTTGCCTTGCGAAATACAACCAAGCAGCAGCAGTAATTACCTCAAACTGAGTTGGAGATTGCTCTTCTGGATCGATTACCTCTATCACTTCGGATAACAAATGGCAAAATTCTTCAGCAGAAATTGGTTGTTCGTTTAGGCAAATGCGTTCCGTCCAATGAACCAAATGGGGTGAGATAAAACGTCCCGTGCGATAGCCCGCCTCAGTCAAAATGGAAGAAAGGTAAGCACAAACCGAACCTTTCCCATTTGTACCAGTTACGTGAACGATTGGTACTTGATGATGGGGATTGCCCAAATTTGCTAGCAGCTTAAAAACGGAATCCAATCCGAGACGGACTCCAAAGTGATGAAAGGGTTTTAAGAGAGAGTCAATATCCACAAGAGTTTGTTTTGGCGATTGGCGATTGGCGATTGGCGATTGGGGATTGAAGATCTAGCTTGAAGTAACTGCAAGCACCATTTTCTCAAAGGAAAGTTTTAGTCTCAGTTTTACCCCACCCTAGCCCTCCCCGATGGATTGGGGAGGGAACCGGAATCTAGTTTCCCCCCCTTCTAAGGGGGGATTAAGGGAGGTAAATTCAGGCATCAGATTCAGACACGCTGAAAACCGACTGTTCTCGTTCAGAAAAACAGTCGGAGTAACCATGTTTAATTCAAGAATCTACCTTTAAGCTTCCCTATTTAAAAAGCTTTGCAATTGTCTTAAAGCCGCTGCACCAATGTTGAACACAGCCCAGCTAGCAGCAACCACGATTGGCGCTAAAACAATGACTACACGAAAATCAAGATCCATATCTAATCCTCTTTTAAGTAGAAATTAAAGTTTTATCAACTGCTCTCATTTTTATTTTTATCTGAAGTGGTCAACTTTTCTCAAATGTTTTGTAAAAAATATTTACAATTTCCCAGCATGCTCCAAAGCTAACTTTTTGTAACGTTCGGCGTGTTCGAGCAAATCGGCTGCTTCAGATCCAGATATTTGACGTACCACTTTGCCAGGAACACCAAGTACAAGAGACAAAGGTGGTACATCCTTTGTAACGACAGCACCCGCTCCAATAATACTGCCTGTACCTACGCGCACTCCATCTAGAACGATCGCGCCAATGCCAATTAAACTACCACGTTCGATGTATGCTGAGTGTATTACAGCACGATGCCCCACGGTAACGCGATCTTCTAAGATTGTTGGTTTACCAGGATCGCCATGCAATACCACTCCATCCTGAATATTGGTACATTCACCAATTTCTATGCGTTCTACATCTCCTCTAATCACTGCTCCATACCAAATGCTCGCATCCGCTCCTACTGTGACCGAACCTATGACGACTGCATTAGCAGCTACAAAAGCCGCTTGAGAAAGATCGGGACTAGACCAATGGAATGCTGTAGACACGATAGAATATTAATTAGGGTACTCAGGCGATCTGAAGGAACTCCAACCTTAAAGTAGGTTGCAAAATTTTAGAATATCACGGTTGTAGAACATAAGATAAGAAGAAGGCAGAAGGCAGGAGGCAGAAGGCAGAAGGAATGTATGAGGATTCAAACTCAAACTAATCAAAGATACCGTGTAGACGATGGGGTTTTAAACTCCTTTGGCAGAGGAAAAGCAGACCCAAAGGTATTATTTATTACCTCTAATGCTTACTCTGCCTTCTGCCTTCTGCCCTCGGCCCTCTGCCTTTCCCCGATCGATACCCAAATGAGGTAGAGCGGAAGTGTAAAAAAAAACAACGTTATAGGTAAATACAAGTATATGTTTTTGAGCACTTCATGATGAACCTAGGCTTGCAGTACCCCATATTTGGCCCCGAAATACAGTGTCCCCACTGCCGTCAAACAATCCCGGCTTTGACACTTACAGATACTTATTTATGTCCCCGGCACGGCGCTTTTGAAGCAAATCCCAAAAATGGAGAGTTAATCCATTTACAGTCAGGGCGTCACTGGCGTAGGTGGAATGGTGAATGGTATCGGCAACATACACATCCCGATGGCATTCGGTTTGAAATTCATGAAGCACTAGACAAGCTATATACCCAAGGCTACCGAGCAACAAGGGTCATCATTGCTAGACGCTATCAAGAATTGATGAGTGGCTACTTAGAACGTAGTACCCCCTGGCGTTCCGGACAATCGGAAACAACATCGGCTCGACTTTATGGTTTACCAGTAGAGTTTAGCCCTGAAAAGTCAGAGGAACCCTGTTGGGAAGTTATCAATTTTGACTTGGAAAAAGAACCCGGTGTCCCAGTCCGCTATCCTTATTTCCGATTGTTTGAATAATGGTTAGTAGTTAGTGGTTAGTTGATAGTAGTCAAAACAACTAACCCTCCGGGTTCGCCAGTTCCCTGCGGCGGGAAACCCGCCTTCAGGACTGGACTCACCACTAACTACTAACCACTAACCACTCATTAAATAATGCACCACGCTTCTATTCGTACCGCGAATATTCATAGAGCGATCGCATTCTACGAACAACTTGGGTTTACAGTTTGCGAACGCTTCACTACTGGTTATACCTTAGCTTGTTGGATGGAAGGGCTAGGGGGGAGAATCGAACTGATTCAAATACCCCAACCCAAACCAGCCCCAGATGCTTTTGAAGACGAACACTATGTCGGGTATTATCACTTATCTTTTGATGTTACTGATATCGCACCAGATTTACCCAGTTGGCTAACAGATTTAAAAGAACGTTTTATTATCGGGGCGCAAAATAACTCGGAACTGTTACAACCACTTAAAGTTTTGTTAGAACCAACACAACAACAAATTGGGAATCGTATTTATGAAGTTACTTTTATTGCGGATACGGATGGTTTACCTTTAGAATTTATTCGTATTTTATCCACACTCACCTAGTTGAACTTCCTATTTTTTGCCAGTAGAATATTTAACTCTCTACTGTGTTGTTAGAGCAACAACATGGTTAGAGAAATTAAAATATAGTCTACAAATCTGTAATCAAAGTTACAGATATATTAATAGAATATATGAGTGTGTTGCCAAAATCTTATCGGTATCGTTTTCAGATCTTACTATTGAGTGTTTTAATTACAGTGCTTTTACTCGGTAACGATTCAGCCTACAGCCAATTGATACAAAAAAATACATTGGTAAGTACACCCAAAACCATTTCTAGAGAAACATTATCTTCGTCAGTGACAGAAAATGTCCAAAAGACGTTGTTGCAAAATGGACTGACTGTCTTAACAAAAGAAGTCCATTCTAACCCTGTCGTAACAGTACAAGTTTGGTACAAAGTGGGATCGCGAAATGAAGAATTCGGATTGAATGGCATAGCTCACCAATTGGAGCATATGCTCTTTAGAGGGACAAAGAACCGCCCCATTCAATTTGGTAAATTATTCAGTGCTTTAGGCAGTGACTCCAATGCTTTCACAAGCCACGACCAAACGGCGTACTATAACACAGCGGAACGCGATAAACTAAAAGCTTTATTAGTACTAGAAGCAGACAGAATGCAAAATTCTGTCATTGATGACAAGCAACTAGCAAGCGAAAAGCGGATTGTTATTTCTGAACTTCAAGGATACGAAAACGAACCAGAGTATAGATTAAGCCGTGCAGTTATGCAGGCTGTGTTTCCCAACCATCCCTATGGGTTATCAGTCGGTGGTACTAAGGATGATGTGGAAAAGTTTCAAACCAAGCAGGTACAAAAGTACTATCAAAACTTCTATAGTCCAGATAATGCCGTGCTAGTCATTGTTGGTGATTTTCAAACCGAACCAACATTAAATTTAGTTAAAGAAATATTTGGGAAAATACCTAGCACCCCCCAACCCAAAAACCAAAATCCCTCAATCCCCATTGCCCCTTATCGCCAGAGGGAACCCCACCTGCCCCTTATCCCCAAAGGGGGCCCCTACCTTCCCCAATCCCCCATCGCCAATCGCCAATCCCCCATCGCCACTCCCCTCGTTCTCAAAGAACCAGGATCGGCAGCACTACTACACGCCGTCTATCCATTACCTGATGTCAATCATCCAGATGTTCCCGCACTTGATGTCATGGACTATGTTTTGACGGGTGGACGCAATGCACGTCTCTATCAAGGATTGGTGGATTCGGGGTTGGCAAATGATGTTTCAGCATCTGTTATTAGTTTGCTAGCAGGAGGCTGGTATGAATTATCAGTGACAGCTTCGCCAAAGCAAGACTTGAAACAAATTGATTCTTTGCTCAAAAGTGCGATCGCTAAACTGATAAAGAAAGGAGTCACATCAGTTGAAGTTAACCGCGCTAAAGTTCAGTTGGAAGCCTCTCTCATTCTTGGTAACCGAGATATTACTAGTCAAGGGATGCAACTCGGTAATGATGAGACAACTGCGGGCGATTATCAGTATACGGAACGTTATTTAACAGCCGTGCGTCAGGTGACGACGGCAGATGTACAGCGCGTTGCTAAAAAATATCTCCAACCAGAAGCCAGTGTAGCGGGATTTTTTGAACCAACTCAAGCCAAAGGAAAAAGAAAAGACAAAGCGAGTCAGCAACATTCTACTCTTGTCGCTGAAAACTTTTCGTCAGAATCATCAGCAACAAAGGAAGAAGTAGAAAAATACTTACCATTTATTGATTCGGAAGAAAAAATTTCCGAGACGACTGTTTCTGAAGTGTTACCAGAACAATTCACATTGCCTAATGGTTTGCGGGTATTACTTTTTCCCGACCCCAGTTCGCCTACAGTCACCTTAAGTGGTTACATTAAAGCAGGCAAAGAATTCGATCCCGATAACAAAGCAGGGCTTGCATCTCTTGTAGCAGAGAATTTAGTGAATGGAACTAAAACAAAAGATGCTTTGACTTTAGCCAAAGTTTTAGAGGACAGAGGAGCGAGTTTGGAGTTTGAGACATTTCGTGAAGGTGTGCGGCTTGAAGGGAGTGCTGTGGCATCCGATTTGCCAGTTTTAGTACATACTTTGGCGGATACTGTCAAAAATGCAACTTTTCCAAGCAAAGAGTTGGAACTCACTCGCAAACAAGCATTAATTGCCCTGAAGCAAGAATTAGACGATCCTTCAGAAGTAGCAGAAAGAACATTTGTTCAATCTGTGTACCCAGAAAAACACCCATTACACAAATTTCCCACAGAAAAAAGTTTGCGTCTCCTTAAACGTCAAGATGTTGTTGAATTTAAGGAAAAACACTACCGCCCGGACACCACAGTTCTCGCACTCTTAGGGAATTTTCCTGTCGCTGAAGTAGAAGCACTAATTAAAAAAGAGTTCGGGGATTGGCATAGTATCGGTCAACCACCAGAATTACAGTACCCAAAAGTATCCCTTCCAGAAAAAGTTATTAGCATTAACCCAATTCTTCCCGGTAAAGCTCAAGCTATCACTTACATGGGGAATCAAGGGATTAACCGTAAAGATCCTCGATTCTACTCTGCTTTGGTGTTAAATCAGATTTTGGGAGGCGATACCTTATCAAGTCGCTTGGGGTCAGAAGTACGCGATCGCGAAGGATTAACCTACGGAATTTATAGTAACTTTTTAGCAGGGAAAAATTCTGGAACATTTTTAATTGAAATGCAAACCAGCCCTGAAGATACCCGACAAGCAATTGCCAGAACCCGCGAACTGCTACAACAAATTCATCAACAAGGCGTTACGACTGAGGAAATTGAGACAGCTAAACGTAATTTGATTGGCAATTACGTTGTTTCTCTAGCAAATCCAGAGGAATTAGTCAATAGAATTTTGATGAACGAGGTGTATGGGTTGGATAAAGAAGAGTTGCGCTCTTTCACAGCAAAAATTCAAGCAGTCTCAATCGAGCAAGTGAATCAAGCCGCTCGCGAGCTACTGTATCCAGATAAAATTATTGTAGTGACGGCGGGACCGTCAGTTCAGTGACCAGTGACCAGTGACCAGTGACCAGTGACCAGTAGGGTGGGCACTGCCCACCATTTTGTTGTGTGGCATAGCCCTACCTACTATGTATTTAGTAGGGGTTGCAGGGGAGGAAAAAAAGGCAAAACCCGACAATTCGCGAACTCGAACTGAAACCAAAAGCGGAAGCAGAATAGTTTTTTGTACCGTTAAAACCAGGAATATATAGTTTGCGCTGTTCCATACCGGGACATACGGAAGCAGGAAAGATCGGCGAGATTGCGATATTTGCCGAGCATTGAGAGTGGAAAATAAGCTAACTTAGAAATATAAGTAATGTTTCTCAATAGATAGAAGAATCATTGACACGTTGGCACTAGGCGCAAAAAAAGACACTCATGAACATTCTCAGTCACCTGCTTTCTCAACCAGCTCAGAGCAACCGTCAAACAGAAAAAAAACAGCGTCGGGGAATTGAAATTAAATCCCCGCGTGAAATAGAAATTATGCGGGAGTCCGCAAAAATAGTGGCAACCGTGCTAAAAGAAATTTCCGAGTTGGTCAAGCCAGGGATGACCACAGCCGACTTAGATGCTCATGCCGAAAAACGCATCCGTGAAATGGGTGCAACGCCTAGCTTCAAAGGATACCATGGTTTTAAAGGTTCTATTTGTTCCAGTATCAATAATGAAGTTGTACACGGCATACCTAGTGCAAAAAAAGTTATTCGTGCTGGAGACGTTTTAAAAGTAGATACAGGCGCATATTATCAAGGTTTTCATGGCGATTCTTGCATTACAATTGCAGTTGGTGAGGTCACTCCAGAAGCTGCTCGTTTGATTCGTGTTGCTGAAGAAGCCCTGTATAAAGGTATCGAACAAGTCAAAGCCGGAAACTACCTCATGGATATTGCAGGAGCAATTGAAGATCACGTCAAAGCTAATAAGTTTTACGTGGTAGAAGATTTTACCGGACACGGTGTTGGTCGTAATTTACACGAAGAACCTTCCGTTTTTAATTTCCGCACTCGTGATATGCCAAATGTTAAATTACGTGCTGGAATGACACTGGCAATTGAGCCAATTTTGAATGCTGGGTCTAAGTTTACACGGATATTATCAGATCGTTGGACAGCAGTTACAGTTGACAATTCTTTATCGGCTCAGTTCGAGCATACCGTATTGGTCACAGAGACAGGCTATGAGATTTTGACAGATCGTACAAAGCTTTAAAAAGAAGAGAACTTCCAAATAAAAAATATCCCAAAATTTCTGGTGAAATTTCTTGTGGTGCGGGCGTCCTCGCCCGCAATTTTATAGTTGTAATACCATTTCACCAAATGATTGCTACACATGATTGCCCCTCCTTAGCCCCCTTAGTAAGCTGCGGTCGGGTTGTACACACAAGTCGAAATTACCCCCTTAGTCCCCCCGATGGATTGGGGGGAAACAGAAAATCTAGTTCCCTCCCCTTTACAAGGGG
>NZ_BAACAP010000132.1:0-30725 GCF_045865695.1 Scytonema hankhaensis NUACC26 | reverse complement strand
TGACCAGTGACCAGTGACCAGTGTTATGTATGGATTCAATTGATAAATTATTAGCTGAATTAAAAGAGCATTACGAACAACCAAAACCAGAGCAAAGCCAGCCAGTTCCAACGAGATCGGTAGATGTGCCAATATCAAAATCGGCAAATCCTATCGATCGTCTTCTGGAAGAAGTAAAGGCTGAGTTTGAGCAAAAAGACTTAGCCTTGGAATTGCAAAGACAAGAGCAGCTAGAACAAGAGCGAATTCGGTTATTAGAAATTGAAGCTCAAAAAATGGAAGCTTTGAAAAAACAAGCTCAAGATTGGCTGGATAAACTCGATCCATATTCGCCTGAAGGTCTCTGGTTTGAACGATTTGCTGAAACTTACCCCTCAAAATTAGAGGCGGCGATTGAGTATTACGATTCGATAAGCGGATAGTATAATAATGAAGAAATAAGTCAACTACTGGAAATTTTAGAAGAGGTATAAAAATGAAAACTGAACGTGAGAGAGAAGAGATAATCAAAGATATTAACGGACTGCTACATCAAGCCTATGACACTACACTAGATGAGATTTACGCGCTACTTCAAAAAATCGAAGAATAAGAAGAAGAAGAAGATTTAAAAGCCTACGAAAAAGCTAAAAAAGATGCTGAAATTAATGGTAGTATGTCATGGGAAGAAGCTAAAAAAGAACTTGCATACAACGTCTCTACAACCCCTCAAAATTAATAATATGCGCTCCTAGTACCGATAAGGTGGCTACAGCTGGCGCTAGGAGCGATAAGCCGGGTACGGCTGGCGCTAAGAGCGATCGCGTGTTAAATCATCTATTGTCTTTTCCAAAATCCATTCCTCTGATTTAGCGGAATTTTTGCTTCTCTGATGGGCTACCAAACGATTAGCAGCATCGCTATCGCCTTGCATCAGCTTAACTAACTGACCAAATAATTCCCTGGTACGTTTATTATGAGATACTGCTTTAGGCCATGGAGTAAGTGGTGGATTCGTAGTGACTGGAGGTACTGCGAGAGGTTGTAGGGGTGGAATCTGTAGTGGTAATTGAGTTTGTGGAGGTATGGTGACAGAAAACTGTTGCGTCACTGCTATGGGTTTTTGAGGTAAAACAGGCTTTGAAGGGACTATGGGTTTACTCGCAGTCACAGTTTTAATAACTTTCGGGTACTTTTTTTGCTGGTAGATTTCATAAGCCAAAACCATAACTGAACCGATGAGAAGAGCAATTAAAATAAGAGGTAGAATTTCCATAACTAACTGAGTAACCGGATATAACTCAGTCATGCAAGAAATCACCTCGTATATACAAGGGTAGATTCTCTTAATTTCTTTGAAGAAAGTTTTAAGATGATAAATGGTTAGTGGTTAGTTGTTAGTGGTTGGTGACAAATAACCAATAACTTTACTTGCGATCGCGAAGCGGCTCTTCTGGAGCATTGCCAATTTGATTTGACAAATGTTTGACACCCCATTCATGCATAGCATAAAGAATAGGTTGCAGACTTTCACCTAAAGGAGTTAAAGAATATTCTACTTTCGGGGGAATTTGCGGATAAACCTTACGAGCGATAATCCCATCTTCTTCCATTTCCCGGAGTTGCTGAGTCAGCATTTTCTGAGTAATTCCATCTAAAGCTCGTTGTAATTCGCCAAAGCGTTTGACACCTACCATCAATTCTCGAATAATCAATACTTTCCAACGTCCACCAATGACCCTTAGAGTGGTTTCCACTTCACAAGTTAACCTGCTATGGTTTTCCGCTTTAGCTTCCATCTATACCTCGCAGTTTCTTTTTGGTAAGTACCTTACTTTTAAGTGCCTACTTTCCATAGTAACTTTACATAGCTTAAAGTTAATACGGAAAAACTCTTCTCTGACTTACTGAATACTTTATACTTCACTATGGCGCACATCCTACATATTGATTCAAGTCCTCGTGGAGAACGTTCCTTTTCTCGCAAGTTTGCAGCTGAGTTTGTCTCAGCTTGGAAAAACGCCCATCCTGGAGATAAGGTAACTTACCGGGATTTAGGTCATAATCCAGTACCTCATGTAGATGAATCATGGATTGCAGCAGCTTTTACTCCACCAGATGCTCGCACGCCAGAACTTGCCAAAGCTATTGAATTCTCAGATAGTTTGGTAGATGAGTTTTTGGCAGCTGACCGTTACATCTTTGGCGTGCCAATGTATAACTTTAATATTCCCTCTACCTTCAAAGCTTATATCGACCAAATTGTGCGGGCTGGTCGCACCTTTGCTGTGGATGCAAACGGTGGTTTCCAAGGGTTAGTTGAAGGTAAAAAGATGTTGATTGTAACAGCTAGAGGTGGAGACTTTTCACCTGGAAGCCCTGCTGCACCATACGATTATCAAGAACCTTTTCTAAGAGCGCTCTTTGGATTTCTGGGAATTACAGACATTAACTTCATCCACGTGCAAAACCTGGGTGCTGGTGAAGATGCTCGTCAAGCGTCTTTGGCAAAAGCACAGGAAGAGGTTGAGAAAGCTGTAGCAAGTTGGTAGATTAGGGATTGGGGAACTCGGGGTCCCCTCTGGGGATAAGGGGCAATGAGGATTGGGGACTGGCGATTGGGAATATAGCGATTCTCACTTGAATGAAGTACAGATTTATCCGCTACGGGCTGCGTGCATCTGCGGTTCCATAACTTTTTTCTGTATTGCACCCAATTAAAAACCGCTATATAAATCACAACATTTTCTTGTGGGACGGGCGTCCCCGCCTGTACTAGACCAGAGAACGGGCGAGGACGCCCGTCCCACAAGATGTAGTTTATTAATCTGATAACAACCAACTAGCAACTGTACGGGCGCAAGGCGTTGCGCCCGTACCAACAACTAACCACTAACCGCCCTCAACCATCTATTAACAACTGAATTAAAGAATTTTTTAACTTGATGCTTGCGACGCCACCGTAGGAAAGCTCTTTCGTATTCTTCACCTTTAACTAGAAAGGTATTCCAAGTATCGAGTCCCAAGGTAAGCCCGCAGCCCAGCAAGATATACAAAGACCAAGAAAGACCTGGAACACTAATCATATCCAAAGATATGAAAAAGATATTAAGAATTGCATAATTGCCAAAACGCTTTTTAAATCTTCCTTGACGGTAGAGGTTGAAAGCTTGTCGTTGTTGCATTTCTCCTTGTGCATCTAACCAGTCGCGTTCTGCTTGTTGCAGTGACTCTGGAGAAATTTCTAATTCAGCCGCAATTTCTTGCAGTTGTTCGTAGGAGAATTCTTTCTCATTGTCATCAGCTTGACGGGCGATCGCTAAATTGAGTATTTTCTGAACATCTTCTTGGCTGTAGGTACGTCTTGCCCTGCTATCAAAAGTTGTCATAACGCTTAACTCTCATATTACTACTCCTAAACCAGCCCTGCCAGAGAGATTTTTCGTCATTGCGATTGCCACTAGCAGTGCCAAACTATCCATATCTAGGGTAGCAAATCAAGTTGACGACACGATCGCTTAACTATTCCAGATTCCCGACTTCTTGAACTCGACTTTAGCCATTTGAGGGAAAAAGAGAGTAACAAACAGAAGAAAATGGAGTAGAGAAGAGGTTAATTACTACCGAGTGCCGATCTGGGTGGGATTAGCGGAGTCGTTGGCTGGTAAAACCGATTATTTTTTTAATCCACAAGTGTATAGCTACCAAAAAGCCAAACCTATAAATGAACAGAAGGAAAAACAAGCTGAGTGTACGACACTTGCTTGTAAGTAGCCTAACACTAACACCAATGGGTTTTGAAAGCAAACAACTTTTATGACTTAATTGAACACTATGAATAAGAAACAATTTGTATTCACTTATATAAGTATTTTTTTTTAATGACTCTGTGCTGCTATACCGAACAAAATGCAATGGTAAAAGCAAGTATTACAATTCGCAAACATAATTTTTAAATACAAACATCATCATGTCTTGTATTTAAAAATTATTTGAATTATCTATCAAAATACAAAACTCAACCGTCACAAAATACTCAGATTGACAGAGAAAATTATGATAATGAAACTCAAATCGAAAGCATCGAAACGAAAATTATAGCCCGTGTGTTAAAAGATGAAGCATTTAAGCAAGAACTAATCAATAATTCTGCGTTTGCCAAAGCAGAAATTCAAATACCTGGGTAATTAATGTATTTCATTTCATTTTTGTCTCAGTTTAATACAAAGGGAATACTCATTATGTCAAAAATTGTTTCTATTCATTCCTATCGAGGTGGCACAGGCAAGTCAAACTTAACAGCTAATATTGCTACAGCCATTGCTTGTCAAGGCAATCGGGTTGGTATTGTTGACACTGACATTCAATCACCGGGCATTCACGTCCTGTTCGGCTTGGATGAAAAACAGATAGAACTTACACTCAATGAGTTCCTGTGGGGTAACTGTGCGATCGCCGATGCCGCCTATGATGTTACATATGTACTCAAAAACCAGACGAATCCCCGTAGTAGTATCTACTTAGTTCCTTCAAGCGTTAAACTGAACGATATTTCTCGCATTTTACGCGAGCGATTCGATGTTGAACTGCTGCTCAAGGGCTTTAAAGACTTAATCGAAAACCTCAAACTTGACTACCTGTTTATCGACACCCACCCTGGTCTCAACCAAGAAACCCTAATATCACTAACAACTTCTGATACCGTCTTATTAGTACTCCGACCCGACCAACAAGATTTTCAGGGTACTGCTGTAACTGTAGATGTGGCAAGCAAGCTGCAAGTGCCCGAGTTGTTAATAATGGTTAATAAAGCCCTAAGAGACTACGACTTCCAGGATCTCCGAAAAAAAGTGGAACAAACTTATCAAATCCCAGTTATTGGTATTATTCCTGAGTCAGAAAACCTGCTTCGGTTTGCTAGTAGCGGCATTTTTTACCTCAGCTACCCCAACGATCCTATAAGTCTAACTTTAGAGGTAGTAGCGACAAAAATTATTAGTTAAGAGAACTGCAAGTTATGGGTTGGAACAGTCTTGTATAGAAATCTCGCAAACCCGATAATTTATAAAAATGAACGATCTGCAATTACGTACCAATGTTTTAGTCACCTTTGGTGCTAGTGACTCCCAAATTATAGAACTGCTTGCTTACAACCAAAATGTGTTTGACTTATCCCAATGGCAGCTTCCGCAAATCCCTCCCGAACCAGAGGCTCATATCGCTGCTTGGGAACAATACGAAAAAGAGGCACAGACGGTGGGAGCTTATAATGTCCTGAAACACCGTTTAGTGCAGTTTGAGTTCCCTATACTTGCTGGCATTAGTGAAACAGAGGAATATCGCACCGCTACCCGCAAAGGATCGCCCGTCAATGGTATGGCGATCGCCACCGGGCTGGTTATGAGTCAACCGGAAAAACTACAAATTCAATTGCATCAATCTCTTGCTGGCACCATTCCGGTAATTGTGGCTTTTAACCGCTCTGATTTTGTCACTTTAGTGCAAGCTCTAACTCAACGCAATGAACCATTACCAATTCCTGATTCGATGGGAGCTTGTATTGTTAGTGGCTATAACAATTGGGATCGTGTAAATCAGTATCGAAAGCAGTGGGAGGTACAACAGGATAAAGGCTCTGTTGCTGACTGGAACAGCGAATTTAAACGCCTAATTGGGCGTAAAGAATTATATCAGGATCGGTTTATAATTCTTAGCTCCGGTCCTTATAGTAATGTAGCAGCAAGTAAACTGGAACAGTCAGAGTCACAGTGGCAACATCTTTCAAAGCAAATTAGGCTAGAACATGAGTGTACGCATTACTTTACTCGCCGCTTTCTTGGCGTAATGCGTAATAATTTGATTGATGAATTAATAGCTGACTACAGAGGCATAGTGTCCGCTTTAGGGTACTATCGAGCGGACTGGTTTTTACATTTTGTCGGTTTGGAGTCTTCCATCTATCGCAAGGGTGCCCGGTTAGAAAACTATAGGGGTTCTCCACCCCTGTCGGACGGTGCTTTTAAAATTCTCCAAGCACTAGTTAAGAGCGCGGCAGAAAATCTTGAGTGTTTCGATCGAGGATTTATCGGGCAGCACAGAACCTTACCCGAGCAAGTTTCCGTGCTGATGGCTTTGACAAGTTTAACATTAGAGGAATTAGCTTGTGAATCAGGCAAGTCAATACTAGAGGCAGCCTACCGTTATCAACACCAACTGCACGCTAACTCAAACGTCAGGCAACTTTACTTTAACAATCTAAGCATATGACAGAGGTTCTGCTCCAACAGTTGAATAACAATGATATTAATTGGATGATAGCCAATGGTCGTCAACAGCAAGTTGCCGCTGGTGCCGTATTGATTCAGCAGCAGAGCAATGTTGACTATTTATATCTAGTTCTTGAAGGCACTTTAAGTGCTAGTATCAAAAAAAATCAAGATAGTGCTTTGGCTGGCATTTTTGCCGCTCTTGAGGATGACCAAGACCTAGAGCAAGAAATTACTCGCTTCTCTAGTGGCGAGATGCTTGGTGAAATATCCTTTTTGAATTTCAGCCCCTCGGCAATTACAGTAAAAGCGGAAAAAAATTCAGTTGTTCTGGCTTTACATAGCGAGAAACTGCTAGCGATACTCCGGCAAGACGTGGAATTTGCTAACCGATTTTACCGTGCGATCGCAATTTTGCTCTTAGACCGCTTTGAACGTTTGGTCAAAAAATTTACACATCGTCAAAACTTGCAAATTCCACCACTGCAAGACGTTCCCCTGCTGTTTGGTGAACTCAGCGATAGCGATGTTGACTGGTTGATACAAAACAGTAGCCTTGAAGCGATCGCCCCAGGCGATGTGCTGATCCAAGCGGGTAGAGCGTTAGAACATCTCTACGTGCTATTACGTGGAAAGGTGTCTGTGTTTGCACAAGAAGATACAGGTAACTCTCTGGCTCGTGTTTTTACAGTTTTGGAAGATGACGATCGAAGCGGCTCTTCACCCGCAACCGAGATAGCCTCCTCATTAAGTGGTGAATTTATTGGCGAAACGGCTCTGATTGATGGTCGATTGCCAACCTATACCTTTAAAGCTGCAGAAGATTCTCAAGTGTTGGCGATTAAAAAGCAACAACTAACGATTAAACTTCAGCAAAACCCAGGTATGGGTGCTCGTTTTTACCGAGTCATAGCTATGCTGCTTTCAGCTAGACTTCAAGGGCTAATCAGCCGCCTGGGATACGGCAGAAGCTCATACCGGGTAGGACAGGCGCTATCCAAAAATATTGAATACGAAGATGAAATCGATCTTCAGGTGATGGACAACATTTTTCTCGGCGGTGCCAGATTTGACTGGATGCTCAAACGCTTGAAAGTGCTGTCTTAAGTCAAAATTTAAAAAATTTGCTCAACAAACTATATGCAAAGTCAAGAAAATAAAATTTTTCGTCAAGAAGCTTTAGAACGCTTATCTTCGCCAGAACAACTAGATCAGATGATGCAGGTGGTTAACCGTAGAGCCTGGTTGCCCCTGACTACAATTGGCTCTTTAGTCGTTGTTGCTGTAATTTGGAGTATATTTGGACGGATTCCGCTGACTGTGAAAGGTCAAGGCGTACTGATTCGACCGGGCAATGTGGTGCAATTTCAAGTACCTAGTGGAGGTCAAATTGTCAGACTCAATGTCAAGTCAGGGGATAGAATTAGGCAAGGGGATGTTCTCGGTATAATTGACCAACCCCAACTAAGGCAGCAGCTACAGCAAGAGCAATCAAAACTAGCTGAACTGCTTAATCAGAACAAAGAAACCGATGCACTCCAAAGGCAAGGAATTGCCCTCAAACGGCAAAACTTAGTGAAGCAGCGAGCAGTCCTCGAGGAAAACCTGCGTACTGTCTTGAAGTTTGGACCGATTTTGCGGGAAAAAAGTATCGAGTCCCTAAAAGAACAACGTGAAAGCCTCCAGCTAAGTCTGGCGCAAAGTAGATCTCTAATTCCGACCCTCAAACGACGGCTCGCAGTTCGACGTTATCTGAAGCGGGAGGGAGCCGTTTCCGAGGATGTAGTGCTGCAATCTCGACAAGAATATACGGAAAATCTGACCAAGGTGTCAAACTTGGAAGCGCAACTCAAGGATCTCGATCGCCAAGAAACCGAGGCACAAGCAAAGTTCGTGAGCAATCGCAAAGACATTAAAGATATTAATACCCAAATCCAAAACCTCGATGTCCAATCAGCCCAACTGGCTCAACAAGATCGAGAGCAGTCTATTGACAAAAATAATAAAATCCAGACAACTAAACGTCAGATTTCCCAACTGCAGTTAGAACTAGTTACAAAAAGCAGAATTATCAGCAAATACAATGGTCGCGTCCTAGAAGTTGCGATCGCCCCTGGTCAAACAGTCAGTGCAGGCTCCCGCATTGCGTCAATTGAAACCGAAGATCGCAACTCTCAACTCATGAGCGTCATTTACCTCGCCGATAAAGACGGTAAGCAAGTTAAGCCGGGAATGTCCGTACAAGTCACTCCTAGTATGGTTAAGCGCGAACGTTTCGGCGGCGTTGTGGGCAAAGTAACGCAGGTTAGGTCCTTCCCAGTGACGAACCAAGACATTTCCGCAATCATCGGTAACGAAAACCTGGCGAATAGTATAACACAAAGTTTGTCAAATAGCGGCGGGGCACCTATACAAATCTTTGCCCAACTGGAACAAGACCCAAACACCTTTAGTGGCTACAAATGGTCTTCCTCCAAGGGACCAGAACTAAAAATTTCTTCCGGCACTAGCGCACAAGTCCGGGTGCAAGTAGGGGAACAAGCACCTATTTCCTACGTGATTCCACTCTTTAAGTCTTTAACTGGTCTTAACTAAAAAGACAACTGAACTATGGGTATTGGCTTCATTAATCTTCAGTTTTTGTCGCAACGCCAACCAGACCACGTCCGCACTCCCACACTTCTACAAATGGAGGCGGTGGAATGTGGTGCTGCTGCTCTAGGAATTATTTTGAGCTACTACGGTCGCAATGTACCTTTGGCCGAACTGCGGCGCGAGTGTGGAGTATCGCGGGATGGTAGTAAAGCCTCGAATGTACTCAAAGCAGCCCGACTTTATGGTTTGGATGCAAAAGGGTTCAAAAAGCCTTTGGAAGCTCTCAAAGAGTTTACCCCCCCGTACATTGTCTTTTGGAACTTCAATCACTTTTTAGTAGTAGAAGGATTTTCTCAAAACCGCGTTTATATCAATGACCCAGGTACAGGTCGCCGAACGATTTCTTTAGAGGAGTTCGACCAAGCTTATACTGGCGTTATCTTGTTAATGGAACCCGGAGAGGAGTTTCAGAAGGGAGGCAAAAAAAAGAGCATTGTCTCGGCTTTAAAATCCCGTCTGCAAAGCTCGCGTGGGGCAATTATATTTTGTTTGATAGCAGGGCTGTTACTGACTATCCCTCGTTTGGCTGTACCAGCTTTTACTCAAGTCTTTGTAGATGAAATTTTAGTTGAAAACCGTACTGACTGGCTGCGACCTTTGTTATTAGGAATGCTGTTTGCTGCAGTCAGTCAAGGAATTCTTGCCCGGATACGGCTTTTTTACCTGCGCAGGCTGATGGTCAAGTTGTCGGTTTTTATGTCAGGACAGTTTCTCTGGCACACTCTACGCTTACCAATTGGATTTTATGCCCAGCGTTTTGCGGGTGAAATTAGCAGTCGCAATGAACTCAACGATAAGGTTGCGGATGTGCTATCTGGGGAACTTGCTACCACAGCGATCGATACGCTGATGATTGTCTTTTATGCTGCGATCATGATTTTGTATGACTGGGTATTGACTGCCATAGCTATTATCTTTGCGGCATTCAACTTCTTTGCCCTACAATTTTTGTCGCGCAGTCGTGTTGATGCCAACATGAAAGTCGCTCAGGAGAACGGCAAAGTTGCTGGTGTTGCCATTGGCGGCATTCAATCAATGGAAACTGTCAAAGCCAGCGGCTTAGAGTTTGACTTATTTTCTAAGTTCGCTGGGTATTATGCCAAAATGCTCAACGCTCAGCAAGAATTGGCACTTCCTAGCCTAGTTCTGTCAACATTACCCAAGTTTTTGACGGCTGTGGCGATCGCCTCTATACTGGTTGTCGGTGGCTTCAGGGTAATGAACGGCAGTCTAAGTATCGGGATGCTGATCGCCTACCAGACTCTAACAAGCGAATTCCTCAAGCCAGTTGGCGATCTCGTCAATTTCGGCAGTAAAATCCAAGAGCTAGAGGCGGACTTAAACCGACTTGATGACGTTCTGCAAAATCCCATTGATTCTGAATCTGACCGAGTAGAGACGCGCCATGGCACCTCTCTACACACGATCGCGGAAGACTCATTTCAGCTTGTGGGTTATGTTGAGTTACGCAACATCAACTTTGGTTACAGCCGTTTGGAACCCCCCTTAATTGAAAATTTGAATGTGACTTTGAAGCCTGGGCAAAGGGTAGCGTTTGTTGGCGGTAGTGGTTCTGGTAAGTCCACAGTTGCCAAGCTCGTCACAGGTCTTTACTTGCCTTGGGAGGGCGAAATTGTGTTTGATGGTATCCCCCGAAGCCAGATTCCTCGCTCCATTCTAGCTAATTCATTGGCTATGGTTGAGCAGGATATATTTCTATTTGCTGGGACAGTGCGGGAAAATCTGACGCTTTGGGATTCAACTGTCTTAGAAGAAGATTTGGTGCAGGCATGTAAAGATGCGGAAATTCACGATCTGATCTTGAATATGCCAGGAGGATATGATGCCCAGATTACGGAAGGGGGCACGAATATGAGTGGAGGACAGCGTCAGCGTTTAGAAATTGCCCGTGCTTTGGTTAGGAATCCAGCGGTGTTGGTGTTGGATGAGGCAACTAGTGCGCTTGATGCTGAAACAGAATTGATTATTGACCGGAACTTGCGACGGCGCGGTTGTTCCTGTATTGTGGTTGCTCACCGACTTAGTACAATTCGCGATTGCGATGAAATTATTGTCCTAGAGCGAGGCAAAGTAGTGCAAAGAGGTACCCATGAGCAGTTACGCCATCTGGGAGGAACATATGCACATTTGACCAGTAGTGAAGAGGGTTAAAGAAGCAAGCTTATGGTGAATACTGAATCGAAACTACGCCGTATTAAAGGTAATGAACCTCTGCTATTGAATGATACTCAGACTGTTTGGGTGGTTCGTTCTGGCACACTCGCACTGTTTGCAACGTCTATTGAGGATGGAGAACCAAAAGGCAATCGCCGCTATCTTTTCAGTGTCAGCGCTGGTGAGGCTTTATTCGGTACAGCACTCAAATCGCAATGGGGTATTCTGGCGGTGGCGATTGAAGAAACAGAACTGTCGCTAGTGGCTCTAGCCGATTTTGCTGCTGGTATTGCCGAGAATGACGAGTATGCGATCGCTCTAGAAGGTTGGAGCAAACACTTGGGCGATTTCATCGGTAGGAATCCGCTCAAGACTCCTACGAATTTGGAGCAAATAGATTCGTCGCACTACTTATCTTTACAAAAGGGACATACGCTGACATCCTCTAAAGATCGAGTCTTTTGGGTACAACTGGGTGAAGGCTATGCCCGGTGGATGGGAATAGAGGATCTCAAGCTAGAGCCAACTTCGCCTAAGTTTCCCCTCGCACCGGGGATGTGGATGGAGGCAGAAGACTTGGTTGAGGTGCATATCGTCCCAACAGCAGAGTTAGAAGTCGATGGAATACCTGCCAGTTTAGCTGATTTTCATGAGTATTTCTTATACTACTTTAATATACTTTTTGTCAAGAGGAAAGAGCAGGATTTTCGCCTTTTTCAGGAACGCGAACAGCTCAACCGTCAGGTGACACAGACGGCGTTGGGGGAGTTAACCACGATGTTGCACCCCCAAGAAACCGCGTTTTTTCAGGAAGGAACGCCACTGCTGATTGCGGTTGGGGCTGTAGGTCGCTCCTTGGGGATCGCGATTAATCCTCCCGCCCAATCGGAAGACCTCAGTCGGGTGAGCGACCCATTGGATGCGATCGCTCGGGCGTCTCAATTTCGTACTCGTCGCGTCTTACTAGTAGGGGATTGGTGGCAAGAGGAGCATGGTCCTCTATTAGCATATACTAACTCAGACAATACCCCAGTGGCATTGTTACCAGAAAAGGGCAATTGTTATGTTTTGTTCGACCCTAGTTCGCGAACCCGAACAATAGTAGATCGGGCAGTAGCACAAACGCTATCGCTAGAAGCCCAAATGTTCTATCGACCGTTGCCACTTCGCATGCGTAACTCCCTGACACTGTTCGAGTTTGGCACGAGGGGCAATAGAATAGAGCTTGTGGGTGTGGTTTTGCTGGGGATATTGGGAACACTCCTGGGAATGGTTACACCCCAGGCAACAGCGATGTTGACGAATGATGCCATTCCTGATAGCAATAAACTCCTATTGTTACAAATTGGGCTAGCGCTATTTGCTGCTGCGATCGGACAAGCTGCATTTCAAATGGCTCAAGGAATTCTATCATTGCGGGTGGAAAACTCTGCTGATGCTTCCCTACAACCTGCGATTTGGGATCGACTGCTCACTCTTAAGCCTGCGTTTTTTCGTAGCTACTCGTCTGGTGACTTGCTAACTCGCTTATTGGCAGTTACTCAGATTCGCACCAAACTCAGTGGTGCTACGCAACGCACTCTCTTAAGTGCGGTGTTTTCCCTGTTGAACTTGGCGCTGATGCTTTTTTACAGCTGGCAACTGACTTTAGTAGGAGTTGGTATAACCGCGATCGCTGTTATTACTACTGTTATATCTAGCATACTCTTAGTACGTAAAGACCGAAAGCAAGAGGTTGCAGATGGTGAAATTAACGGGCTAACCGTGGAACTAATCAATGGGGTATCAAAACTGCGGGTAGCAGCTGCAGAAGGGCGGGCATTCGCTGCTTGGGCAAAACAATACAGTCAGCGTACTAAACTGAAGGCAGGCATCAAACGAATAGATGACAGTGTTTCTGTTTTTAACGAAGCGCTGCCTTTAATCAGTTCCATACTTTTATATTGGTTTGCGATTATGTTTATTCAGATGGCGCAAACTAAAGGCGGCACAGGGCTGAATATGGGTACATTTTTAGGTTTTAATTCGGCTTTTGGAACTTTTATTGGTGGTGTGACTGACTTAAGCAATACCCTAACTGACGTTTTGGGAATTATACCACTGTGGGAGCGAGCAAAGCCGATTGCTACCGGAACGCCAGAAACTGACCCGAGTAGCGCCGATCCAGGTCGCTTGACGGGTAGAATTTTCCTAGACCACGTTACCTTCCGCTACCGTGAGGATGGACCGTTAATTCTTGATGATGTGACCATTTACGCTGAGCCAGGAGAATTTGTCGCGATTGTAGGACCGAGTGGCAGTGGGAAATCAACGGTATTTCGGTTATTGTTGGGGTTTGAGACGCCCATGAGTGGGACTGTCTATTACGATGGTCAAGACTTGGCTGGGCTGGATGTCCAAGCTGTACGACGGCAGTTGGGAGTAGTGCTGCAAAATGGTCGAATTAACTCTGGCTCGATGTTTGACAACCTCACCTGCGGAGCGTTGGTGACGATGGATGAAGCTTGGGAGGCGGCACGGATGTCTGGGTTCGCTGAAGATATCGAGCAAATGCCGATGGGAATGCACACTGTGATTAGTGAGGGCGGCACGAATCTTTCCGGAGGACAAAGGCAGAGGTTATTAATTGCTCGTTCCATCTTGTTAAAGCCAAAAATTATCCTGATGGATGAAGCAACCAGCGCTCTCGATAACCGCACTCAAGCAATTGTTAGCGAGAGTCTAGACAAGTTAAATGCTACCCGCATAGTCATTGCCCACCGCCTTAGTACCATTCGCAATGCCGATCGCATCTATGTTGTTGAAGCAGGTCGCTTGGTAGAGGTTGGTTCCTATGAGGAACTGGTTGAACAAGAGGGGTTATTCGCTCGACTGGTAGCACGACAAATAGATTAACCGAATATAGCGGTTCTCAGTTGAGTGCAATACATTAAATAATGGTCTTGTGGAACGGAGAGCAGCGCCGTGCGGGGGTTTCCCCCGTTGAGGCGACTGCGGAGCGTCTCGCCCGTTTTAGTGGTCTTGTGGAACGGGCGTCTCGCTCGTTTTAAGCAGGTGAGGATGCCTACCCCACATGCAATGTATTGGTTTCAAGTGAAAACCGCTATAATTCCGAATTCAGAATTTGGAATTCGGAATTAACCATCAATAACCCTTATTCACCCTTTAGTATATCGGGTAACCACAACAAGATTAGTACTAGCAAACAGACTATAACTAAGCCAACAGTAAATTGTAGGTTATCATTCATATTAGTTACTTTTTATAATGATAGTAATTGATAGTTTAAATTTACAATTACATTCTTATTTTGTCAAGTAATATATTCCTAAAATTTATAAAAACTTGAGGTTTTAGAATTATCTTCAATTAAGTTTAAACAGACTAGTCATTTGCTAATTTTTTCCATTATTTGCCAGCTTCTTCAATAGTTTCAATTACTGCTAGAAACAAACAAAAACCATTAAAAATGGTGCGTTAAAGAAGTGTAACGCACCCAAGGCTATTTTGTGGAAAGTTCGGTACTCTTCAAATTAGGTTTCACTCCAGAAAATCCTGAAGAAAACTCAGGTTTTATGAATTCTTTTTTAGAGAACATTGTAGTAAATTTAAAAGGAATCTACTAGCCCGATATAATTTATGAAATTCAAGGGGAGTGGTGGGTAATGCCCGATTGGGTTTTTCACCTTGGAAAAGGCATTTGTATATCCAAAATAACTCAGGAGATTCAGGAAATGAGCGTACAAATTTCTCAAAACAATCAGCCAGAAGAAATCCGCAAAGATTTTGAAATGAAGCTGATTGCTAAAGCTTGGACAGATGAAGCATTCAGACAGCAATTGCTGAGTAATCCCAAGGCAGTAGTTGAACAAGAGTTTGGCTCGGCTCTGCCAGAAGGTATAAACGTTGAGATTATTCAGGAACCCGCAAATACTCTCTACATGGTTCTACCAGCAAAGGTTGAAAGCAATGAAGAACTTAATGAAGAAGAGTTGGAAGTCGTTACTGGAGGTTTAATTGCACCTATGTACGGAGTCGGATATGTACCCGGACAGGTATATATAGCTAACGGTAGATAATCGTTCACACTCCCCCTATCCCTCAACTATAAATCAAGGGTTTCGGGGAGCAAGCTGGGGTAGGGGTAAATAATTACAACCGGAAGCCGTAGGTCTAAATGAAAAAAGGTAGTAAGGACACAAAATTCATGTCTAGTCAATATCACAGGATAAGTTATGCTGTTTGGGAGATTACGCTCAAGTGTAATCTCGCTTGTAGCCACTGTGGTTCCCGTGCGGGCGCAGCCCGTAGCCATGAACTTTCTACAGAAGAAGCGCTGAAGTTGGTAGAGCAGTTGGCAGAAGTTGGGATTACGGAGGTAACACTCATTGGTGGTGAAGCCTTTATGCGTCCTGATTGGTTAACGATCGCAAGTGCGATCGCTTCTACTGGGATGAGGTGTACCATCACCACAGGTGGCTTTGGCATCTCCCGAGAAATGGCACAGCGGATGAAGGAAGCCGGAATCGCGCTTGTCGGCATTTCTGTGGATGGTTTAGAGGCAACTCACGACCGTTTGCGCGGTAAAAAAGGTTCCTGGCAATCAGCTTTTAGAACCATGAGTCATTTTCAGGAAGTTGACCTGCCTTTTGGCTGTAACACTCAAATCAATCGCCTGTCTGCTCCGGAATTCCCCCTAATTTACGAAAGTATTCGCTCTGCCGGTGTTAGTGCTTGGCAAATCCAGTTAACAGTGCCGATGGGGAATGCTGCAGATAATGCAGACATCCTCCTCCAACCCTATGAACTGCTGGACTTATACCCCATGCTAGCTCGTGTTGTCAGTCGTGCAAGGCGTGAAGGGGTTTCGGTTTCGCCTGGTAACAACATCGGTTACTACGGTCCATATGAGCGTCTGCTCCGGGGGCACGGACATGAATGGAGCTTCTGGCAAGGCTGTGGTGCGGGACTCAATACCTTGGGTATCGAAGCAGACGGCGCGATTAAAGGCTGTCCTTCCTTACCTACTGCGGCTTACACAGGTGGCAATATCCGCTCTAATTCCTTGCGGGAGATTGTGGAACAGGCTGAAGAACTTAGGTTTAACCTGAGTGCAGGCACCCCTGAGGGTACGGCTCATCTGTGGGGCTTCTGCAAGAGTTGTGAGTTTGCCGAACTGTGCCGAGGAGGATGTAGTTGGACAGCGCACGTATTCTTCAACCGCCGAGGAAATAACCCCTACTGCCACCATCGTGCCCTTTTTCAAGCTGAGCGCGGAATTCGAGAGCGAGTATATCTTGAGAGTGCAGCTCAAGGGCTACCCTTCGACAATGGTGAGTTTGCCATTATTGAAGAACCCCTCGATGCTCCTTGGATTGAGAACGATCCCCTACACTTCAGCGCTGAGCGCATTCAGTGGTGGTCGGATTGGCACGAGCAACCCCAAATCTCTTTACCAGTTATTGCATCTGCATTCCAGAGGTGGCAGAATTTCGAGCGACAGGTATAAGGCCATGGTAAACAAGGAGTCAAATCAAGAGCAGCCGATTCTTCCCCGCTCTCCCTGGAAGGATCGAACAGCTTGGTTCAAGCTGACGATCGTCAAAACGAAGAAAGCTTTAGACGAAGCGGAGAAAAAATTGCTCCGAGCAAATTCGGTTAGAAACTTCCAATAAATAAATCATCCATTTTGTGGGGTAGGCCAGACAGCCCGCTCTAACTAAGTGCCGCTTGTGAATGCCTGCCGCTTGTAGAGGCAGGTAGATAATTTTTTATTTGGAAGTCCCAATAATATTAAGCCTGTAGTTGGCGCTCTCCCATTAAGGCAGTAAAGATTGCACAGTATACGTAACTGCCCCAACTGGAGTTGCGATCCACTCGGGTTCTGGTTCTAATTACAAAAAAATCGGTGTCGTGTCATCCCTCATAAAGAAGATGTCAACGTCAGAGTGAGTAAATCTTCTCGCGAGTGGGTAAAGCTTGCCGATCGTCCTGGCTGGATTCATTATCAGTATCTGTAAAAGGTTGGCGACTGAACACGCCACGATTCCCTTTGGTGCCGCGCTTTACGCGATCGCCCCAACTGCATAATCGCAACCGCCGTTAGCGTTTTTATAATCATCTTCACTGGGGCTTTAATTGTGTAATCAGCAGCAGAAATAATCCCATGACGAGCGATAGCATCAAAAGTCTTTAATCGTATCGATACACAACTTTACCAAACCTGTCTTTGGCGTTATAAGTCCTTTCAAAGAATTCTCCTACCTGTTTGCCACTGAATACAGAGTCAATTACAACATTCAAGGAGCCAGAGGCATAGTCTTGAATGGCATTCTGTAAATCTTCTGTTTTTCCTATACAATTGCCAATGATCTGAATATTCTTGAGCATCATTGTTACAAATATCTCACTTGTAGTTAATCCCCGGTATTGAAATTCTTTACCAATTAAACTAGAATATTGATCGTAGAAGCCGCAGGTAATGTATCTTCCTCCGCTGGCTAATAAAGGAATTAATTTTCCAATGTGTATGTCGAAGAAGGGGTCTATTATACAATCAAAACTACCTTTTTCTTTTACAATCTCTTCTGCCAGTTCATCTGCTACCCAGTTTTCAGAATTTGGCTCAATCTGAATCAGTCTTTTGACTCCCATTTCCTTCAATTCTTTTTCAAAACGCATTGAAGTCGTGGTAGCATAAATATTGACTTTATGTTTGTTCAAGGCATTGATAGCAAACAAAGAAGTATTTGAATTGGCAGATGTCACTAAAACGTTAGAGCCTTCAGTTAAACTTAGTTTCCGTAACATACTGTAGGTAGTTTGCCCTCCGATACTAATGGTAGCAGCAACTTCATCTGGTATCTGGGGAGGTACTTTTATCAATTTAATCTGGTGAAATACCTGATACTCTGTTGAAGAATTGTTAGATGGTAGACCACCCGGAACACCTTCTATTCCTGAATTTGGATAATGATTATTCCCAATAACCTTGTCCCCAATTTGAAAATCAGTTACGTCTGAACCAATATCAATCACCTCACCTACAAATTCTGAACCTACAACATAAAAGCGGTTTAATGCTGCTTTGATAGCAGTTGTAAAAATCAAGTTTTTATCCCGATAATTGTAGGAAAAAGCGATTTTTCTCACTAAAACCTTAAATCGATTTTCAGGTATGTGCCGATCGAATTTAATATCCTCAGTATGAATGAGTCCACAGAAGATAGGAACTCCGTCCATTTCTATGGCAGTGACAAAACTAGGGCTAGATATGAAATTTTTGACATGACTACCACAAATAGCGACATTTCTCATTTCTGTAAACTTTTTTCTCCGTCTTATGTGATTTCATGTTAACCAAAGCTCAAATCAGAAACATCTGGGACATTTACTTAAAATGACAGCCAGAAATATTTTTAAGTTTGTGAATAGTATTTTTACTAATTCTAATCGATCGAGAATCATTGTTTCTCTGATTAACTGAGATATTTTCAGTGATTGACTTCAGGAAAAATATCAGAATATTTCAGTTAAATTCAGGTTGTTACAATCTGCGCGATCGACCGGAAGCCCAGTGAATAAGTGCGAAACCAGGCTTTTGCAGATACGGGATTTTTACCTATTAAATAAAATTGCTATCTTCCCATTAGGTTTCCATCAAGAAAATCTTGAAGAAAACTCAAGTTTGATGAACTCTTTTTTAGAGAAAATTGGAGTAAATTTAAAAGTCATCTACCTGCCCGATATAATTTATGAAATTCAAGGGGAGTGGTGGGTAATGCCCGATTGGGTTTTTCACCTTAACAAAGGCATTTGTAGATCCAAAATAACTCAGGAGATTGAGAAAATGACCGTACAAAGTCCTCAAAACAATCAGCCAGAAGAAACCCGCAAAGATTTTGAAATCAGACTGATTGCTAAAGCTTGGACAGATGAAGCATTCAGACGCCTGTCTGCTCCTGAATTCCCCTCTGATTTATGAAAGTATTCGCTCTGCTGGTGTTAGCGCTTGGCAAATCTAGTTAACAGTGCCGATGGGGAACGCTGCAGATCGTGCAGATATCCTCCTCCAACCCTATGAACTGCTGGACTTATACCCCATGCTAGCTCGTGTTGTCAGTCGTGCAAGGCGTGAAGGGGTTCAAACTACTGTGAAGCTCTTACAACAATTCGCAATCATTTTGAAGGAATTTGTAACTATTTTCTTAATCGAACTACATAAGAGTGTAATGGAGGGAATCAACAATCGTATTAAGTTAATTAAGCGACAAGCTTATGGGTTTGTAAACTTTTAGGACTTACGCACTGTACAAAAAGACCGGATTATGCATAATATACGCGATTGCTACTGAAAACATTGTCTGTATCTGCTGCTCAACAGCACTGCGGCGGCAAAATGTTTCAGCTATATACAATCTACGTTCCATCTTCCGAAAAGTGCATAAATTGAGTTCACTGACACCTATTTAATAAATGTAGCTATGAGGACTTATGTCCTAAGCGCTTTAAAAGCCTACTCAGTGGAGGTGATTTATGTCTTATGTACTATGGCATTCACACAATCAAAATTTTGTCAATGCGTAAGTTCTAACTTTAATAATTTTCTGTATCGGTTATTAGCCTGCTTTGGTGATTAGGACAACTGATCGCCATATATACGGAAGAACCATATTTGTTTTCAAGGAGAATAAATCATGTCTAGTGACTTTTGCAAAAAAAACTTTAGAGGAGACTTTATAATTCCCGAATTGATAACTGGCTTACTAATATTATCAATAAAATTCAATAGCTTTAATTATATCCTTGAAATTTTACTTTTTTTATTGCTATCCTTTTCCTTAAGATTAATTTTTAATAGTGCAAGTATCATTCATGGATTAGGGCATGTTCTCATTACCGTAATTGTCGATAAAAATATTAACTTTATCAATTTTACCAATATTCTTGAAAATAGAAGCGTTGATGATATTTTCAAATCTCTTATTCCTTTTAATCCACTATTTGAGCGTGGAGTTTGTCCTTGGTTAACGGCAGGGAATACAGATAATTCACGCATAAGAGCGAAAGCATTAGGAGGAATTGTATTCAATCTTATTGCTGTTGTCATCGCGCTTTTATTTCTATCTACAAAATTCAATTTATTAGTAAAAATTTTTATTGTTGCCAATCTTTTACTCGCCTTTACTTCTTTATCAGACATCGCAGCTTTTGTGACTGGAATAGCCGATTATTTCAATTGTGGAAATTTTGGGTTAGTAGGGAAAAGAAATCCCAAAGATCGTAATGAACTTTTACCAAAAAGATTTGTAGAAATTTATCAAAAAATGGGTCGCGAAACTGAAGTCCGTGGCGAACAAGCAGGCGGCGGTTTGGTTTTTGCCCGCGATCGAAATAAACAGATTGTATTAGTTGGAAAAAAAATCGTTAATATCAAAAGAGACAATTTAACAAAATCTCTAGAAGCTGCCTTTGCTTGGATCAGAAAGAAAGCAGTTTTAGCAGGGATAAAACCCCTAGAATCGACAATCATGGGAGCTTGGCATTATCGCTATGGAACCAGCAGCGCCCCTTCTATTTTAGAGACCCATTGGCACGAGTGGACGAGCGCGAGATCTGCCTCGGTTTGGCAAGTCAAAAACGGCGAATGGGTACGCACCACAAAAAACGTCAACCATCGCATTACCCACAACGGAGACTTTGATGCTTGGATGATTTTTGGTCAAGCGATCGCAAATGCCAAGCTGGGTTTGTGGTTAGAAAGAGTATTGCATACACCCAATGCAACTCATGGCGACTCCCCAAAAATTGCGGGAATGATGGATTTATTGATTACCAAGGGAATGTGGGATGCCTCAGTTAGACTTGCTTATCAACTTACCATTGCCAGTGCGATTGAGGATGCATTTGCAGGAACCGAACCGTCACCAGATGCACCAAATACAGTGCCATCTGAGGAAGAACTCAATAGCTGGACCAACATATTCGATCGCGTCTTTGAGTTTTACGCAACGCTTTTATCACATCAAGACCAGCTTTTGTGCAAAAAGTACCTCCACCGCTTTGAAGAAGATATCTTGTGGAAAATCAGTCAAAATAGTGCGAGCGCGCAATGGTCGCCGCAAAAGCAAACTGCCTTTGTCAAAACAGCAATTCATGCTTTCTTTGACAACGATCCTTATCAAGCAACAAAAATCTTTATGTCAAAAGCGGAGGGGAGTTTTGGTTTAGTAGTCGCTTCTACCTTAGATGAACAAAGGCTAGTAGTCAGTTCTAAAGGTCAGCCAATTTCCATTGGCTGCAACAGACCGCAAGAATATCTTGTCTATGCCTCCGAACCCGCCGCCGTCAATGCCGTTTTGTTTGGTTTTTCTGAGTCTTGGCGTTTGGATCTCGATCAAAAAAATGGAGAAATTGCCTCGATTTCCTATAAAGATGTGACTGTCTATTCGATGAGTGCAGGACGCGAACTGCTGAAATCGGAATTGCAGCCAAGACAAATCCCAATGGCAGGCAATCCCTACATCAAACCTCACAAAACAGAAACTGAAGACCCGGTCGAAGGAGACATTCAAGAAATTCCCCAGATAATGAGAGAAATTGAGGTATCTTGGCGCAATAGTAGGTCTTTTAACTGTCAAAGCGCCGATTATCTCGCCAATCTTTTGATGGAAAAAGCACAGCGTTTTCAACAAAAGCGCCAAAAAGCGATGCAAGCAGGAATCACAACGGAAATAGGACATTCCAAAGCTGTCGATCTGCTCGTTACTGGGGTAGAAAGTAGTCTATGGATTGGCGAAAGATTCGCTGAAGATTTAAAAACGATTTTCCCTTGTTTGCACGTCAAGACAATTTCTGCCAACGAACTTTTAAAAATCCTCCAACACGACTTTAGTCGCCTGGAATTAGGAAAACGCTCGATTGTGCTAGCGATTAGTCAGTCAGGTCAAACCTTTTCTACTCTACAAGCGACTAACGCCTGCGAGCAACTTCACCAAAAAGGAATGATTGGCGAGGTTTTTATAATGACCGAGGAATTAAATAGTCTCATGGGAGGTGCGATCGGTCAAAATTATGGCAATGGAACTGCTTTTTGTCGCCGAATCTTCACCACCAATAGCGGACGCAGAACCGCCGAACCCTGTACCCTCTCAACTGCCGCACTGCAACAAACCCTGACAGAATTGCTGTTGTATCTCGCCAAACGAATGCTACGGCGATACCCCGATTATAATCCTCTAGGTATGATGTTATCACCAGAAAGCATCCTAGAACTAGAATTAATTAAGGATGACTTTATCTATCAAAATGTTGTCACCATTACCGGAAGCACTGCTTGCAAAGGGATAGTTAAATCCCCCGAACATGAAAAACTCGTTAGAGTCGGTCGCCAATGGGCGATGCACGTTACAGAAACGCCAATTGTTTGGGGAATTCATGCATTATATGTGTTGATAACTGTTGGCTGGGCGATTCCTTTTGGTCAGACAATTCCACTGGCAAATACCCTCTTTAATTTGATTGTCTGGGTAACTGGTTTGCAGGGCGATTCATTTTTATTAACGTTTATTACCCCTGTTATGACTTTGGCTGATATTGCGATCTATGTCTTCGGGCCTTGGTTGTGGGCGTTGGCACTGCGTTGTTTTCAAGGTCGGCAACTTTTGGCCCGCACCGGAAAAAGAACTGTAGTCATTGGCGATTTACCTTGGGTACACCAACTTTTGAAATCTTATATCAGCAAACTGTTTTCTCTCAGTTACGGGATTGCTTGTGTGGAAGTACATGGCGATAATCCCCAAGATCAGATGTTGCATTGCTTCGGACATCGTATCGTCAGAGGGACGTTGATTTTTCTTGGTGTACCCGACGGACGCAGAGGTCAGATGCAAAAACAAGAAGAAAATGCAACGATAATGACGGGCAAGCAAGCGAATGGCATTAGAAATTTCGGTGCTGGGCCAGAAATTGTGGCAGTCGGACACAATCCAAAGCTTCAACGTCAGGGATTTGATGAGACGATGATTTTGTGGAGCGATATCAATTCCTTGCACCAAAAAAGCAATATGCCAATCGAAGAAAAAGAAATCGTTGAAAAATTAAGAGAATCGCGTTTTAGCTCATTTGAGCGTTTGCTGGCTGGTTATGTCTTCTTCTGGGCATTGGCGAAAAAGGTCGCTTCCTTCCCTTGCTTGCAATATCAACACTGGAAGTCTCAAAGCCGTACAAAAATTATGACTACGGCTTCGCCTGTATCGGCAGTTAATCTTGACAGTCTTCAGATAGAAAAAACTATCTTAATGGAGCAAAAGGACTCCCGTTACAGTGACAAAGGAGCTTAACGGGAGATGAATTGCGACCAGTATAAAACTGAGCGCAAGCGAATCATTAGAAGACAGGAACTCCGTCCATTTCTATAGCAGTGACAAAACTAGGGCTAGATATGAAATTTTTGACATTCCGGGGTTGGACAAGTTTGAGATTAGTCGATTAACCGTGACAAAACTAGGGCTAGATATGAAATTTTTGACATGACTACTGCAAATAGTGACATTTCTCATTTCTGTAAACTTTTTTCTCCGGATTATGTGATTTCATATTAACCAAAGCTCAATTCAGAAACCTCTGGGATATTTACTTAAAATGAAAACCAGAAATATTTTTGAGTTATTGAATAGTATTTTTACTAATTCTAATCGATCGAGAATCATTGTTTCTCTAATTAACTGAGATATTTTCAGTGATTGACTTCAGGAAAAATCTCAGAATATTTTAGTTAAATTCAGGTTGTTACAATATGCGCGATCGACCGGAAGCCCAGTGAATAAGTGCAAATCCGGGCTTTTGCAGATACGGGATTTTTACCTATTAAATAAGATGGCTATCTTTAAATTAGGTTTCACTCCAGAAAATCCTGAAGAAAACTCAGGTTTTATGAATTCTTTTTTAGAGAATATTGTAGTAAATTTAAAAGGAATCTACTAGCCCGATATAATTTATGAAATTCAAGGGGAGTGGTGGGTAATGCCCGATTGGGTTTTTCACCTTAACAGAGACATTTGTATATCCAAAATAACTAAGGAGATTGAGAAAATGACCGCACAAAGTCCTCAAAACGATCGCTCAGAAGAAACCCGCAAAGATTTTGAAATCAGGCTGATTGCTAAAGCTTGGACAGATGAAGCATTCAGACAGCAACTGCTGAGTAATCCTAAGGCAGTGGTTGAACAAGAGCTTGGCTCGGCTCTGCCAGAAGGTACAAAGGTTGAGATTATTCCGGAACCCGCAAATACTCTTTGCATCGTGCTACCACTACCAGCAAAGCCTCAAAGCAGCGAGCAACTTAATGATGAAGAGTTGGAGGCGGTTGCTGGAGGTGTGCTTACGGCTGTTCCTATGGCTATAGCTGGCTACGGGATAGCAGCACCTTGGGGACGGCTTGGTGGAAATAAGTAGTGGTAAGGCTGTCCTTCCTTACCTACTGCGGCTTACACAGGTGGCAATATCCGCTCTAATTCCTTGCGGGAGATTGTGGAACAGGCTGAAGAACTTAGGTTTAACTTGAGTGCAGGCACCCCTGAGGGTACGGCTCATCTGTGGGGCTTCTGCAAGAGTTGTGAGTTTGCCGAACTGTGCCGAGGAGGATGTAGTTGGACAGCGCACGTATTCTTCAACCGCCGAGGAAATAACCCCTACTGCCACCATCGTGCCCTTTTTCAAGCTGAGCGCGGAATTCGAGAGCGAGTATATCTTGAGAGTGCAGCTCAAGGGCTACCCTTCGACAATGGTGAGTTTGCCATTATTGAAGAACCCCTCGATGCTCCTTGGATTGAGAACGATCCCCTACACTTCAGCGCTGAGCGCATTCAGTGGTGGTCGGATTGGCACGAGCAACCCCAAATCTCTTTACCAGTTATTGCATCTGCATTCCAGAGGTAGCAGACATTTCATCAACAGGTATAAGGCCATGGTACACAAGGAGTCAAATCAAGAGCAGCCGATTCTTCCTCGCTATCCTTGGAAGGATCGAACAGCTAGGTTCAAGCTGACGATCGTCAAAACGAAGAAAGCTTTAGACGAAGCGGAGAAGAAAGTTTGGCAACGAGCAGATTTAGATTAGGAATTTCCAACAGACATCTCCAAAAATTAATTCTACGTTGCCCGAATTCCTTTGTAGAGACACGAGCGATCGCGTCTCTACATATTTATGGGGTTACCCACCTTCATAGGCAATCGCTTCCAGAAGCCGCATCAAGAAACCGGGAATCTTGCCTCACTGCATATTCTTCAATCTGCTGATTTGCTAAGGTCAAGGCATCAGACTTCTTGCGCTCCATATTGTTATTCCGATGATACAATAACGTCTCCATATTTACCAGCACAGGCTGTTCGCCGCCGGCAACGCCGGTTTTCTTGGTAGCAGTATTTTCCCGAACCCGGTAAACAACCGGGACATTTTTGCAATCGTTTTAAAGAAAATGATTATAGCGTTTCTCAGTTGAATCCGCATCTATGTTGTGGAAGCGGGTCGCATGGTCGAGGTAAGTTCCTATGAGAAACTGGTTAAAAAAGATGGATTATTTGCTCGATTGGTAGCACGGCAAATAGATCGATCGAATAATTCCGAATTCAGAATTCGGAATTATCTATCAATAACCGAATGGCACGCAAGGGTAAGCCGAAACACTTGTGGTTTAAGCAGTTTGCAATTGCTTTCGTAATTCATATCGGGGTTTTGTCATTAAGGGGAAAGCTTTCGGGGGACAAGCGATCGCCTGACCTGTCCACCCAATGCTCAATGTCATTAAAGGCTACAATGTTTTTCTTGCATAGTTTACAGCTTACCCTTGCGTGCCATTCCCAGCGAAACCCCATGTTTCTAGAAGGGTACGTGGCTTACGTTTGCTGCGACAGAACCCATCGATGTCAACATACCCTCCAGGGAATTCCGACCGTGTCGGGAGAGGTAAGTAGGGTTCCTTCACGGCTAAGCTCAGCAACCGACCATTAAGGTCTACCAGAATCTTGCGCTCCTGCAACTGTGCTACAATCAGCTGAACATCATCCCAGGAGATGTTGATTCCTGCCTGTGTACGCAGCGCTTTCACTAGCTCCCTTGGAGTCAGAGCGCGATCGCAGACCTTATACACCCAATATGCCAACCCTTCCAGGCTCAGCAAGCGCTCAGTGGCACACGGTCTGGTATCAGTAATCGTCAGGCAGTTGCCATCATCACTCATGCTCAAAATGGGTAGATCCTCTGGTCTGGAGTATCTGACTTGCCAGTACTCGCCCCATTGCTTTACCCAAGCTTTTAGTGCTTCTAGCCCTGACCAATCTGTCTTCTTACCATTTCGATCGTGTTTTTGAGAAACCAAGTCAGGACGAACTAAGTCAGCGGAATCTTCAAAGAAGTATGCAAGACCAGCGAGCGCCTCTAACGATACAGGATAGATGTATGAGTACATCCGGTTAGGCAAGAGCGTTAGCCCCCAATCTGCTGACCGTTCATGATAAGGGCTGAATCGATCGTATCGAATTCCGAAAACAAACGCGGGCGGCTGTAGATGAACGATCAGAGGCAGCCATGCAGCCATCTCGCTGTACCACTCGTCTAACTCCCCTGGAAGGTTGCTTAGGAAATTCCATGCCACGTTGATCCCAAACTCCCGAGCCCACTTCAGTAACTGGGTATTGACCCAAGCTGTAGTACCTTTATTTATCAGCTTCAAAGGACCGTCATGCATGTTTTCAATTCCCGGTTGGATCCAACGAACACCTGCCTTTGCAAGCTGTTGCATATGCTCACGACTTAGATTAGCCTTCGTTTCGTAAAAGATCGTGTACGGTTCTTCCTCAGCTGCAAGGGCAGGAAGAACCGTATTCATGTAGTCCATATCTAAGATATTATCGACGACCTCAAACTTTCGCATCCCGTACCGCTCGGTTAGTTCAGTGACCTCTTCCATCACCCGCGTCGGGGACTTGGATCGGAAAGTCATACCGCTTCCATTCAGACCACAGAACGTGCAATGGTGTTTCTGCCCCCACCAACAGCCGCGAGCAGTTTCAATGAGAAGCCCAGGCTTGATGTAGGGGGCAATTTGGGAGGTGCGGAGGGTTTCAAAGTAATCGTCGTAATCAGGTGTCGGGATCCGATCCAATTTTTCTGCGGAAGCTCTTGGTGCCTTAATTCCGACGGCGCTGGAATAACGATGAGCAGGGGCAATGACGCCGTAGGGCAACTTTGTAGGGTTAACGTCACGACCACGATCCAGGAGTTGACGGCAAAATTTAGGAAGCAGGTCGTCCCCTTCACCAGACACAATAAAATCCACCCAAGGAAACTCCCGATGAGTGGTCAGACCCATCTCCGCTTCGCAGTTGGCACCGCCCATAAACGTAATCACTTCTGGATTCAGTTCCCTAATACGTCGTAGGAGACCCAGAGAAGCACAGTGCTGCTGAAATGTGGAACTACAACCGACAATACGAGGTTGTAAATCCAGGATGGATTGAGCCACACGCTCAATGAATAACGTCGCCTTTTTGCGAACCTGCCAAAATATTTCCTGCGTCAAGTCTGCGTCAATTGATTTGATTAGGCGGAAATATTCTGAATGATCGGGTTGGAAGTCTGGGAATGCCGTGCCTGAAAATGTCCACTCACCCAAGAAGTCCATTACCAGAACATCACTAAGTGCGGTGTACACGTCGAGGCCAATCTCTTGTGCAAACCAAATATTTGGGTAGAGGACTGCGGTTTGGATCTCGCTTTGCTGCAGGCAAGCCTTGAGCAATCCAAGCGCAATCGAGGGTCGTTCAATTGAAGCATAAGGCATCAATACTAAGCACACGTCAGTCATAGCTTGCTCCTATGGAATTAGCTCTATTGCAAAAATTACTTTTAGTTATAAAAAACTGCTATAGAATAGCAGTTAACTTGACCTTGAATAAATGTTTCAAGATTTTAAGAGTGGTGGCGACAATATGGAGAATACCAATGTTGCGGGTGAGCGATTCTTTTATAGTAGAAGAATAAACCTATTAATTCAACTCAGAGAAATTTAGGTTTTCTCTGTTTTATTCATTGATTTTTCAAAAAATAATTAAATTTTCGTAAGAATTCAGGTCTGAGAGGATGTTTGAAAAGTTTTGAGGGATAAAATTTTATGCTAATCGCCTTACCATAATACGGATCGTGGCAAGATAGACAAAAGTCTCCGATGTTTCGAGTAATAACTCATAGTCTCTAACCATTCGCCGACATCCCATCAGCCAACCATAACTGCGCTGGACTACCCAACGTTTTTTGAGCAACACAAAGCCTGCGCATTTCTTGTGGTCGCAGAACCACCTGCACAATCCAGGGCGCAAAAATTCATTACCCACTGCATGAACGGTTCTCTATCAAAGCCACCATGCCAAGGGGGAAAATCCCCAGGCAACGCTCGCCATCTCACTCCTTCTACCAGAATATAGAAAATCCCATTAAGGACTTCCCACATATCGACTTCACGCTTGCGACCACCTGGTGAGGGCTTTTTTCGCTTTGGGCGCTCTTACGCCCCCCGAGGCAATCGCACTTTCCCCCGCTGAACAGTTACTATAAATAATTGGTGAATATCGAAACTTTGTTTCTCAGGAATTACAAACTAATAATTTAAAAGGATTGAAAAGTATCTAATTATTTTTTATAAACATATGAAAAAAACAGAAAAAACCTGACTTTTTACGAGTTGAATAAAAAGTTTTTTGTTTTAAGATAAAAGAGTGAATTAAATCAATCAATGATTCACAGAAAGCGGGCTATATCACATAGGTCAAAAAGTTTGACTAGTGTATATATCCCACAATCAAGTAGTTTAAATTTCGGGAGATAGAAATATGCAAGAAAATAAGACTCGTCAAGAATTTGAAGCAGATTTAGTTGCTAAAGCTTGGAAAGATGAAGCGTTCAAGCAAGAACTGCTAACTAATCCTAAGGCAACTCTTAGCAAAGAATTTGGAACTTCAATTCCAGACAACATTCAAGTGAGGGTGCTTGAAGAAAACCCCAACACTCTATATCTTGTGCTTCCTGTAAAGCCAGCTGACCTTGAAGGTGAGGGAGAACTTTCTGAGAATGCTTTAGAGGCAGTCGCTGGTGGCGCTTCTGTAGGCATTATAGGTCCAGCACAAATAGGTTATGTCAAGTGATGAAGGAAGAGGTTTCAAATACCTGAATCTTTACCTAAAAATTAATAACCCCTTTCCAAGGTGTTGGTGGAATTCTTTGCCAATCTTGAAGTGAGGGAGAACTTTAGTCAGGAGTCATCCTCACTCCTGACTTTCTTAAACAGGAATTTAAAACATTCTTTGCTTCTATAGCAATCTGCCCTTGGATTTGCAAACCCAAGAGCTAAGACTGTTGAGTGTCAACCGTTAACAGGAGCCAGCACCCATGTCGGGTTAGCCCGACCTAAGCGTCTGGCGTTCAACAGCCCAAACAAACTGTTCATAATTCTGCGGAGGATTGCTATAGTTAATTCCTAAAAACGCTCACCCTTTACAGTACTTAGATTTGGGAAAAAGAAGTATGTATGAACAAATTAATCCACAAGAATTCATGATTCGGAACGATCTCAAACGTTTTTTTGAAAAATGGCAAGCAGATCCAGATTTTAGAGAACAAGTATTTACAGATTCAGTCCAAGCGGCTTCCCGGCATAATCTGAAAGTCAATCTTGAAGAAATTAGACAGCTATGGGATACAGAATATGCTAGTCAACAGGGAGACCAAGCTTTTATTTCTCCTACGTTAGAAATTTATCAAAAATATCTTCAACAAAGCTGCAAAGAAGACTCCCTACCAAATGTTTCCACAAATCCTCAGTTTAAAGCTTGGAGAGCGCGACAGATTGCACGGAATGAGAGTCTGCACAAAAAAGCTCATCACGACGTCATAGTACATGCTTCTGTTGCCTTTGAACTAAGCAAAGGGTGTTCGGTGGGCTGCTGGTTTTGCGGTGTATCAGCACCACGGCTTGAAGATTTGTTCGTGTATACATCAGAAAATGCCAAACTATGGCGTCAAGTCTTGGAATTACTCAAAGAATTCCTTGGTCCTGCTGTAGGTCAGGGTTTTTGTTACTGGGCAACAGATCCATTAGATAACCCTGATTATGAAAAATTCCGTAGTGATTTTCATGAAATTTCCGGTAGCTTTCCCCAAACAACAACTGCTCTGGCTTTAAAAAATCCAGAACGCACGCGTTCGCTACTGAAACTTTCTAGAGAAAAGGGTCGTTATTTCGATCGGTTTTCTGTTCTTTCCTTAAAAATCTTAAACCAAATTCATGAAGAATTTAGTGCAGAAGAGCTAGCTTTTGTGACATTAGTCCTTCAAAATTTTGAATCAGATCTAGTTAAAGCTAATGTAGGAAGAGTGCGGGAGCGAAATAAGAAAAAGGCAGAATTGAGTGAATTATCTCAGGAAGATGATTTTTCCGATCAAGGAACTATTGCTTGCGTCACCGGGTTCCTGTTCAACATGGTTGACAGAACTGTTAAACTCATCAGCCCTTGTCGAGCTAGTAACCGTTGGCCTAATGGTTACATTATTTTTGATGAAGGTTCTTTTTCTAATATTGATGATTTAAGAGCTATTCT